>CAZDFM010000271.1:0-4679 GCA_964504465.1 uncultured Pseudobdellovibrionaceae bacterium
CCCGACAAAGCGGTTAACAGCCGCTTGCTCTACCAACTGAGCTACGCCTGAACATTGGTAAATAAAGGAATCTAAATAGTTAGAAGAAAGCGGTTTTAAAGTCAATAAAACGTAGCTGAAAAGCTTTTTATGCTTTTATTTTTATCTTTCGGCTTTTTGCTCTTGGCTTTGAGGAGTCGCGCTAAGAATGCCGGCCAAGAACTTTTGAAGCGACCCGCTTTGGGTTTGGCTCATAAGAAAAATCACCAAAATCAGCGCAATGACCAATATGTTGAGTTTAAATATCCAGCTTGCGTGTTTCATGTGAGGACCTCTTTGAAAAAGTATCCCCTAGTTTTTGGTGAGAGAGCAAGGATTTGGCGGGTCTAAAACCCGCCATGCTTAATGGTGCGGCAGGCTATTAGTAGGTTTTAACGTTTAAGTCGCCGGTGCCTGATTTCATGCTGACGCGAAAATCAGCCTTGGGATTATCGCCAAGCTCATTAGTAAGGTCACCGGTCCCAGCTCTAAAATCGGTTTTCACTTTTGTGCCTTTTGGAAAAAGCAAAGTTGCGTCGCCCGCTCCGGTTTTGAGATCAATGTTTCCTTTAAGGTCTGCGGTTGCAAAAGTAAGATCTACTTTGCCAGATCCCATCTTTACATCTCCGCCACCAGTTAGGCCTTTGATTGCAACATCGCCAGAACCAGTTTTGCCTTCGATCTTTTCGAAGGTTCCATCAGCTAAAACATTTCCGCGGCCGATCGTGTAATCAAGATCTCCCTTGATTCCTGTGATGGATAAAAAACCTGTTCCAATTGTAACTTCAACGTCTACAACTTTTGGAACTTTCACATCGAAGTTTACATCGCAATCATCAAGCGAAAGAGTGTTCACTCGCTCAACATCGATCACCAACGTGTCGCCCTGTTTTTCGATTTTCATACGGCACTTTTCATTGAATTTATTTTTTGTGGCGACCACTGTGGCTTTTGCGCCTTCAACTGCGGTCAACGTGACATTTCCTGAAGTGATTTCTATTTCGACGTCGTTGATATCTTTACTGTCAAATTCAGTAGTTTCGGCAGCAAAACTAGAAAAAGAAAAAACTGCAAACAGAACTAAAAACGCTCTCATATGTAACCCCTTTTCGAAAGTTGTCTGAGCTGTAGCATAGCCTGCTAGACCCAGAGAAGATTTTTGTTAGAATCTACTCGAGTTATTCACAAGCAAAGGCATTAAAACGAGCTGATCTCTGCTGTAATGAGACATGGGCTTAATTCAAAAATTTAAAGATGAGTGGAAGAATAAATCCGGCAAAGAGAAGGCCTATATGGCGGGCGGCTTTTTATCTCTCGTGCTCGCTATCATAGGCATTTTTCTTCCGATTGTTCCTCAGGTTCCCTTCGCTATACTTGCGGCGTTCTTATTTTCGAAAGGTAGCAAGACTTTGCATAAATGGGTCAGGAATAACAAACACTTGGGACCTCCCGTTCAAGACTGGGAAGATGACCGAGTCGTTAAACCTAAACTCAAGATTTTTTCGTGTCTTGCGATGGTCGTGGGAGCTGCACTCGGACATTACAAATTGCCGTTTGAATGGGCCGTTGCTTTAGACGTGGTCTTTTTGATCTGTATTGCCTTTGTCGCAACAAGACGGTCTGAACGTCCACCTAATATGACCGGTCTTCCAAAAGCTCAGGCTTCCGCCTCTATCTAACAGGGTTTGGAAAAATTTACATAACCCCTTGAAATCCCCCGATAATTGTCACTTTCGGGCGCAAGAGCGTCGCCCATCCTGGCTCAAAGTTAAATTAAGGCGGTCCCGCACAAAATCGAGCTGGTGTCTGCTTTGCTATTAAACTGCTCCGGATGGATCCATTGGGAATTCGTCCGCCATCATAGTTTTTATGATGTGGCTTTATAAAAGGGTGTTCAAATGCAGGGACGCAATTCGATTTTTACTCTGACAGTCTTAGCCTTGTCTCTTGGCCTCAACGCCTGCACTACTGATAGCGGCGATTTAGTAGGAGTTTTTAAGGATCCTTCGCTTAAGGTGCAAGAAGACACTCTCAGCTTTAAAAAAGATTTTAGCTTTTCAACTTCTGAATCTACTTTTGAACAAGCCAAATACGACGAAAACGTCATGTCGGTTTACTTTCAAGTTAACAAAGACAACAAGTCAGTTAATGATCTGACCGAAACCGACTTTATCGTAAAAGAAAACTCTGTCGATATTCCTAAGTTTAGCCTTGGTGCCGACACTGAAAAAATTGATCAGATTGCAGATATCGTTTTTGTTGTCGACATCACCGGATCGATGAGCGCCTTTATTGAAAGTGCAAAACTAAGATTAAAAGAGTTTATTAAAACATCTCGCGAAAAGGGCTATCACACCCGCATGTGTATTTCGACATTCGGTGACTACACTGTTAAAAAGTGTGACCGGTTCTTCGATAACAATCCTCGCGATGAATCAACTGAATCACAAGTAAAAGAATTATTGTCTGAACTTGCCTCACTTCGCGCACATAAAGGTGCAGCGATCGATCCAGGCGGAACAGATATTCCCGAAAACCCTATGCGCGCCCTAATTGATGCCGGTGTTGCCCCGTGGGCCGCAGACTCTCAACGCTTTGTTATTTTAGTAACCGACGCAGACTTTTTATATTCACCTGATTATCAAGGTGCAATCGGAGCACAAGCTCCTGACATGAAAGAAGTGACCGATTCGATTAAAGCTTCTGGAATGAAAGTTTTCGCCGTAACTCCTAACCTCCCTGGCTTTAACTCGGGCTTTCAAAATCTTCCAAGTATCGTGGAATCAAGCACAGGACAGTTCTTCGAGTTTAAACGCGTAATGGCTGGCAAAGTTTCGATCGACGATATCTTGAACCAGATTTTATACAGCATCAACACGACTTATAAACTGACTTACGTTGTAGATCAGGTTCCCGGTTTGGACAGTTCGCTTCCGATTGAGAAACGAAACGTTGAAGTTGCGCTTTCAAACCCAGGTCTTGGAATCGTGAAACAAATTTCTGCTTTAAGTTCTATGCCTACAGGTCACCCCGAGTATCAAAAGACTTGGAAAGTGGCAGATCAAAATATTCAACCTGATTCAGTTAAAGCCTATATCGATGAAGAAGAAGTAGGACTAGCTGAATACAAAGTTAAAGGCCGCGAAGTGACTTTTAGTTTTGTACCAGAAGCGGGTTCAAAACTTCGCTTTGTATATGTTTACAGCGATCTATCGAAAAACTTTAGACTTGAGCCAATCACTCTTCCTGATGGCGCCGACACTGACCGCATCGAAGTTTACTTAAATGGCAAAAGAGCCTCTGCAAGAGACATCCGCTTTGACCGCGACATGGAAAACAACATCAGCGTATCACTTAATCCATCAGTACTCGGAAAATCAGACCCTTACTCAATCCATAAAAACAAAGGCCTAGAATTCAAAGTTCTAACCGCCTTCAACAAACCCACAATCACAACCAAAGAAGAACCTGCAAAGTAGCAGGTTCAAAAAGGCGGCCGAAGGCCACGCCGATCCCAAGGACCTCCGCGCGCACGCAGGGCCAGCTAAAATTTCCACCCCCATAAATCCGAGTTCCGCAGCCAAACGAAAACCCCGCGCAACACGAGGAAGCGAGGACTGTCCGAGGATTTATGGGGGTGGAAATTTGGTGCGGTCGGCAGGAGTCGAACCTGCGACCACCACATTCGTAGTGTGGTACTCTATCCAGCTGAGCTACGACCGCACATTGTATGAATTAAGATAGTTGTTCTAGACGCTTAGCCGCCTTAAATCAAGCCGTGAAATGGGTTTTTGTCGAATCGATCCTTCTCATCAAGGAGCTCTTCATGGACTTCTATGGGAATCTAAAGTATTTCAGTGCTTTACACCCTCTCCGAAAGGGAGCCCACATGGATTTAAAGACGCTTTGGAGTTCTTCATTTAAAGAAGCCGCACAGGTTCTTGAATCTTTTTTATCAAATGCTGAACTCATGGGCCAGTGCGAGGAGTTCTCAAAACGCCTGACCTCAACGTTTACTCAAGGGGGCAATGTGTTCTCTTGTGGCAACGGAGGCTCTCACTGCGATGCCATGCACTTTGCCGAGGAGTTTACGGGTAAGTACCGAAAAGACCGAAAGCCCCTTGGCGCGCTCGCCTTAGGCGATCAGAGCCACGTCACCTGTGTCGCAAACGACTATGGATTTCAGTATATCTTTGCTCGCCAGATCGAAGGATTGGGTCGTAAAGGCGATATGCTTGTCGGGCTTTCTACGAGTGGAAACTCTGAGAATGTGATCCTTGCTTTTGAAGCGGCCAAGAAAAAAGGCATTCAAACAGTGGCGTTACTTGGCCGTGATGGGGGCAAACTAAAATCTTTGGCCGATTTGGCCATCGTCGTCCCGGCTCAGACCTCGGACCGTATCCAAGAAATTCACATTAAAATTATTCACACAGTCATTGAGTCGGTCGAAAGACAGCTTTTTCCCGAAAATTACCGCTGACCTTGCTTTGACCCCTCGCCTATGGCAGAAATAAATCGATAAGCCAGGTTGGAGAGGTGGGTGAGTGGCTTAAACCAGTTGTTTGCTAAACAACCGTACGGGGTAAACCCGTACCGAGGGTTCAAATCCCTCCCTCTCCGCCACTTCAGGTACCAGGTCCTCTTTGCGGACGCACCATCCT
>CAZDFM010000272.1:0-4672 GCA_964504465.1 uncultured Pseudobdellovibrionaceae bacterium
GGAGCACCTTCGCAAAATAATAATGAGCATCGGGTCTTTTACTCTGGACCTGAATTAAGTCAGATTGGAATAACCACTTCGGTGACCGAATGGAAATCCGCTCTTCCAAAAAGTTTTAGCCCTCCTCAAGAAGTTAAACTCTCAAAGTGGAATCAAGACATCTATGCTTATATATATGACAGCAAAGACGATCAAAAAACCCACTACGATCGAATTTTGCTTTCAAAAGATAAACACAAACCAATCGCCGACCTCGCCGTTGGAGAATGGAGCGATTGGACCTCTGTAAATCTTAAATACGAATTGCTAAATGACTACAATATTCACACTCCTAAAAAGACAGAGTGGGAGTCGTCTCTATCTTCGATTGATATTGAAGCCAAAGTTAAAATTAAAGCGATTAAACTTGGACAAAAGGGCTTCTACCGTCTGCGATTTTACTATGACAGTTTAAATGAATTTTCGATTCAACCCACCGAATGGTACGGACCCACTCACGAAGCACTGGGGCCAATGGTCGATTTTCCGGATAGTTACCCTGCACAACTTATTCATTTTGAAGAAGATAAACAGGCCTTCTTAGATGAAGCGAATATGTCTTTGGATTGGCATAAAAGTTTGGCCGCTTATGCAATTGATAAAATGCGCTCCAATATTGTCATTCATAACGTTTACACTCCTAACCAAATGCTTACGAGCCGCTGGTGGATGGGCTCAGTTGACCCGCACAGTAACCGTTTTGCGAGTCAGTCTGTAGCTGAACGTGAAGCCTTACTCGCTGAAGTTAAAAAGATGTACAAAAAGATCGATGAAATTTTAGGTGAAGTGTTGAATCGCGCTGATGACAAGACGATTGTAGTATTTGGATCCGACCATGGAATCGTAGCCTTTAACAGAGAAGTTCGATTGAACAATCTTTTCGCAGAAAAAGGTTGGCTTAAGTTTAATTGGGACGACAAATCGAAAACCTACGTAATTGATTGGGCAAAAACAAAAGTAGTCTACCTGCAAATGGATGCGATCTATATCAACCCTAAAGGGCTCGCCGGGAATTACTTTCGTACTCAAGGCCCCGAATACGATGCGCTTCGAAACGAAGTCATTAAAACCTTAAAAGAGCTAAAAGACGACGACGGTACCGAACCCTTAGATAAAATCCTAAAGTGGGAGCAAGCGTCTGAACTTGAGCTCCCAACTGACCGAGTGGGGGATTTAATTGTAGCCAATAAGGCGGGCTTCAATTGGGTGGAGACTCTAAGTAAAGAAAGAAAAGTTTTTTGGGATCCGCTACCGAGTGGTTACAAACAGGCTGTCCGCGCTGAGAATACGAGAGGCATGTGGACCCCGTTTGTAATTATGGGGCCTGGAGTGAAGCCAGGGTTCCAAATTAAGGAACCCATTCGACACATTCAACAATACCCGACTATTATGAAACTCCTCAAAGAACAGCCCCCCTCGTTTGTTGAGGGAAAGCCTTTAGACGAAATCTTCAATTAGCCTACTGGAATGCACCTTCGCCCCAGTATTCGGCTCGTCCACCGAGTTCTTCTTCGATGCGAAGAAGCTGATTGTACTTAGCTGTTCTCTCTCCACGACAAAGGCTTCCGGTCTTAATTTGTTCGCAATTAAGAGCGACTGCAAGATCGGCAATAGTAGAGTCTTCAGTCTCACCGCTTCGATGTGACATTACTGTTTTAAAATTTGCACGTTGAGCCATTACTACAGCGTCTCGAGTTTCTGATAGAGTTCCAATTTGATTTACTTTTACGAGTAATGCGTTGGCAGCTTTGCGTTCAATGCCTTCCGCTAGGCGCTTAGGATTTGTCACAAACAAATCATCACCGACAAGTTGGAGACGTCCGCCACTCTCTTTATTCATATGAATCCAGCTGGCCCAATCATCTTCTGAAAAACCATCTTCAATGCTGATGATCGGAAACTCTTTGCTCCAACCTTTGTAAATATCGGCTAAAGCTTCTCCAGAAATGAGTTTACCTTCCCAGCGATATTGACCGTCTTTGTAAAGTTCAGTTGCAGCGACATCGAGTGCTAGTTTAATTTCTTGTCCGGGTTTATATCCGGCCTTCTCGATCGCTTCCATGAGCAACACGAGAGCTTCTCTGTTGTTGGCAATTCGAGGAGCAAAGCCCCCTTCATCCCCAACTGCAGTCGAAAAACCTTTTCCATCGATGATTTTTTTAAGCGTATGAAAAATCTCACAGCCTGCTCGTAACGCCTCTGAAAAAGAGCCGCCAAGAACCGGAACAATCATAAATTCTTGTACATCGATTCCGTTATTCGCGTGTGCGCCACCGTTTAAGACATTCATCAACGGAACTGGAAGCCGTGTTGCCATACCTTGGCTCAAAGAAAGAAATAGCGAAGCTTTTTCGCTTGCGGCGCGAGCTTTGGCTGCGGCAAGTGAAAGTCCAAGTAAAGCGTTTGCTCCATATTTTGATTTATTTTCGGTTCCATCCCACTCAAGCAAACTTTGGTCAATCGCGCGCTGATCCGAAATGTCTTGACCCATCAAAACTGCACGCGCAACCAAAACGTTTTCAACCGCGTGACGAACACCTTTACCAAGATAGCGAGATTTATCACCGTCACGAAGTTCATGTGCTTCATGCGCGCCGGTTGAGGCGCCAGATGGTACTGCCGCGCGACCACGACTGCCGTCACTTAAAACCATGTCGACTTCGACAGTGGGGTTTCCTCGTGAATCAATTATTTCTCTAGCTCGAATGTCAGATATTTTTGCCATAGCTATTCCTTCTATTTACTGAACTGGAATTTGCAGACGAAAGCTTGAGCCCACATCGGGACTGTGGCTGACGTCGAGCAACCATTTGTTAGACGTGATTTGTTTTTCAAGTTCACTCCAGTCAGGAGTAAAACCTAAGTTTTGAATCTCATGATTAGCAGAGCGAGAAATTTCTATTTCGGCTCTTTTGCCTTTAGGGCGGGTGATGACGGTCCAAGCTCCCTTTTCACCACCGGGATCTTCTTGCATCTTTTTAAAGACTTTCGCTAAAGCATCGCGAAGTTTCAAACGATTAACTTTAACTGGTCGGTCCATAAAAAACGCGCGATCAACTTTTAGAGTACCTTCTTCTTCTTGCAAGGCATTTAAGGCTTCTTCTACCACTTCATTTATATCAAGTGCAGAGACCTCGTGATGAGCGGCGACTTCTGTTTGCGTTTGTTTTTTTAACTTTCGAATGGACCCAAGCGCTTCTGCAAAAGTATTGGGAAACTGCAAACCCACTACTTCCCAGTCTACCCGGCGCATAGCTTCTCTAACTTGAACGTCCATTCGATCTTGTCTGACAAGTAAAGTAATCAACTGATGCGCTCTAGAAAAATAATCACGCATTTTTAATAAGCCAGTCTCGACGGACTCAAGGTCTTCAATTGGCGCGACGGCACCATGCTCAGTTGTTTTTGTTACTTGTAATTTTAGGAGCTCAAGTTGTTTTTGAAGTTCGAAATTGCGGCGCTTTTCTTCTTCGAGATCGCGCTGAGAAGCTTCTAAAGAATGTACGAGAGAATCAACGAATTCGGGCCGAACATTGGTTTGCAAATCATCTTTGCCTAAGAAACTCGGCTGCTGATTGTTCCATGAAATTGTGAGGCGAGTGTTTTCCCACACCACATGTGCTGAGGGATCACCTAAGTATTTTGGAAGTGCTTCAAAGGCCGCACGTAAGTACTCCGTCACAAACGGATACTCTTGAGTTAATATCGGGACATCAAACGAAACTTCAGCATCACTTCTTTGAAGATTCGCGATGGGTGGCGCGGGAGAAACAAAATAAGACAAGAAGCGATGTGGATGAGAATAAATGTCTTGCGGCGACTGGATCATTTTTAGAACAGAGTCTAATGCTCCCCACGCCCGCAACTCGTTACACTGATGACCGACAGAAGCCATTAAAGATTCACGGGTTTGCTGTTGCCCGAATTCGCCATCTAATACTTGCAAAAATTTTTCGACAGACTCGGCTTGAATCCAACTTGAAGGATCACGCAAAAGTTCGCTTGGAACCTCGGTAAAATCCCACGAACTATCAAGGTCAGCACCCTGACGAGTTAAGAAAATCAAAAATGAATTCGTGATCTTACCGCTAAATAACACCACACAGTTTTATCTAAAGAAAATGCCACTGACCACCTCTAAAAACAGGCTCCCCGCCTGTCATTTTTGACGAGCGGCGCAAAGACCGGGGGCAGGGCTAAGGACATAGAAGTAGGCGCTTAAAAAGCGAGCGAAGGTTTTGGCCTCCGCGTCAGTAACGCTTTAATATTAAGCAGCTTGGGGCTTTTGAAACTTTGAACGAGGAAAAGGGATGGAGTTGTCTTCAATTTCACCCATAAACGAGGGAAGTGTTCCCGAGGGCTCAAGCTGACCTTTGAGTTTTCCATCTGGGGCTTTTACCATACGGCTCATCTGGTAAATGGGTTCGACATTGTAAGAGCCATCTTTATTCACGCCTAAAACTTCTGAAATTCCCGCAATACGTCTGGAGCCATCAGAGAAACGGCTCGCTTGTACGATAATGTCGATAGCAGCGCCAATTTGATATTGAAGCGCCTTCTCTGAGAGCTTTCCGTCTCCACCTTGTGCAAGAGCTTCGAGCCGTACAATAGCATCTGCTTCGCTGTTGGCGTG
>CAZDFM010000273.1:0-4669 GCA_964504465.1 uncultured Pseudobdellovibrionaceae bacterium
TCACATGGCCACGCACATGGTCCCGGTGGACACCACCATCACTAATTTCAGACTGTAAATTTAAAGCAAAAAAAAGAGCCGTTTCCGGCTCTTTTTTTTGTAGAATGTGATTAGAGTTCTAAGCGTAAGCCAACACGGTGGCGGGCTCGCTTAAATGTTCTTTCCATTCGCGGTAAGCAATCATCCACTCTTCTTTAGCCTGACGCCACTCGAGCTTGATTTCTTCAAGGCGGCGGCGATAGTTCTCAGTTTTCTCAGCCTTGATTCGGCGATACTCCGCTTTTAATTCTTGAATACGTTTTTGTGCGACTAAGAGTCGTGCGCGAATCTCTTCGAGAGTTTGTTTAAACTTCTCGCGGTACTCAAGTGAGGCCGCCTTTGCAAGGTAACGTTGTTCAACGCGTTTTTCGTCCATCATGAGTTTCGCGGCCAAGATTTGATCCTCAGGCGTTTTTCGCAAATTATAAACCAAACCCAATTTTGCTTTGAACTGAATGAGCCACTTGGTCGGATCCCAGTGATACCAACGAATTCCATTGCGGTAGTCGTTTGCAAACAAGTGATGGAAGTTGTGATAACCTTCGCCGAAAGTCAAAACAGCGGTGAGGATGTTGTCGCGCGCCGTGTTTTGATCGGTGTAAGTCTGTGCACCCCACCAGTGACTAAGTGAATTGATTAAAAAAGTTCCGTGATGGACAGCCACGAGTCTAAGGCAGCCACCAATTGCAAAGCCACCCAAGAAAGAACCAGCCAAAGCCCAGCCCAAAATTCCGGGCAACAGGAAAGCCATAAAAATCGAAATCGGGAGGTAGTATTTGTGCTGCCACATTACAACTTTATCCTGCAAGAGATCGCGCTGATAAGACTTATAATGAGGGTGACGATCTTCTTTACGGATCATCCATCCAATGTGGGCGTACCAAAAGCCTTTGTTAATTGAATAGGGGTCGTTGTCGGTGTCGACAAAGCGGTGATGAATGCGGTGATCGGTGGCCCACTTTAGAATCGAGTTTTGAAATGCGGCTGCCCCGAACAGTGCGTACAAAAGCCGAATGATGAAATTCGCCTCATAAGATTTATGCGAAAACAGGCGGTGATATCCGCCGGTAATAGACATCGCCGTCGCAGTGTAAAAGCTAATGAAAAGCGTCACCATCCACCAGCTGAAAGTTTCAGTGGCAAAGTAAAGCGCTGTAAGTCCAAAAGCTGCTACAGGTGTTAAAGTTAAAAATAAAGTGGGCGTCCAGTCGATCTTCGTCGATCTTTCTGAGGCGTTGTTCCCTGGTTTTTCTGATCGTTCGTTCACGATTCCTCCAGAATAAATTATGCACGAAATGGTGCGTGCAAACAGGGTAACAGAATTTGAGTCTGTAATCATGAATTTGACTCAATTCTGTGCGGCATTCATGACGCTTTGCCGTTCGTCTCATTTTGGGTCTGAGCTAGACCAAGGTGGAAGACAGAGGCGGGGCGCTTGAACTCCGATAGGAAAGCGCTGGCTGATTTTTTAAAAGCGATGCTAAAATAAGTCCATCGGAGTCTATCTTGCCTCTTTCTATCTCAAAAATTGTGATTTTGACTTTGCTGGTATTCCTCGGTGCGGCGTCAGTTGCTCAGAGTTCGCGCGAAGCCGCCAGTCCTAATTGGGGCCGTGAGTGGACCCTTTTTAGTAACAGCCAGGGTGACTATGAAACACGAAAACTAACCCCTTTGTTTGGTCGCCGTAGAGCACAAAGTCAGCCGTCGTTTTGGGGCAGACCCACAATGCGATCTTCTTGGTTTAATCAGGTGACCGGGCAAGATTCTGGGCCTTCGGACGCAGAGTGCAATCAATCCAGTTATAGCGCGAAAAATAATACTCCTTCGCGTGTGCCAGATCGAATTCCCTTTGAGTCTTTGAATGCCGATCCTGTCGACAGTGAAAGTTGGTTTGGAAGCTACAGAAATCCGCAAGCAGGGGCGTTCGCTCGAGCTTTTTCTGAGGCTGCAAAACGAGAAGCAGCAGAATGCCGAGAAACAGCGTCACATGTTCGAAGGCGAACTGGAGCAAGTCAAATTTGCGGAATGAATCGAAGCAAAGGAAAGTGCTACGCCGCGGTTAAAGATGCGCTTGTTTCAGCAGGGCTTGCGAGTACAAGGCTACCAGGTGCGAGCGCGATACAAGCTCACACGCAGGGTCATCTTTCTCGCCTTGGTTTTGTGAATATGATTCGCTCGGTAAATGCGCAATCTGCGGCTGAGGGCTGTGTATTTGTTTATTCAGGCGGTAATGGTCATAGTCATGGTCATATCGAAGTTAAAACCGACTCGGGCTTTTGTAGCGACTACTGTAGTGCACGCCCGCTGACTTCTCGCCATCATAGGCTTGAAGCCGTTTACTGTAAGATGTAAGGACGAACTGTGAACTTTCGAATTTGGACATTTTTAATTTTTACTTTAACCGGCTACACCTCTCAAGTGCTTGCGGCAGATAAATGTAATTACTGTGAAGGTGTTCAAGTCTTAGAAAAAGCTATGGCTAAAATCAAAGCCCCCAAAGAAAACGAAATGCAAACCACTGAGCATTTAAAAGTCTTGGTCTTAGCAGAAAAAGTAGCGGCCCAGATATTTTCTGAAGCTCCAAAGCTTGAGCCCAAGGCAATGGAAGCTCTCGTGAAAGTTTTTGCCAAGAGTTCACTCTATGATCCAGGTAACGAAATGGTCGGAAACAACTGGGATAAGCTTTCGCCGCGCTTAAAAGACGTCGAAAAGACTTTGTCTGAATTAAAATCAAAAAAGCAAATCAGTTCGCAAGAGGCCGATCGTTTTAAAGAGGCCATAGCCGTTAACGAAGCTGTCATTAAGAGCGGAAACAGCGATTAATTTTTACTTCGAACTTTGTTCCAAGCTTTTATTTGCCAATTGGTTTCGCAGATCGCAATGAGTTCATTTTGTTCATTCATAATTTCGGTTTTCATCGGAACCCAAAATTCATCGCTGGTTTGTTGCGGTAATTCTTTTGGACGCTTCGCAATCGAAAGAAGACTGCCTCGGCCTTGTTTTAAATATTCGACCTTTAAGCTTCCAATGATCATGCGGTAATTTTCGGCAGAATAAGTCTGTGCGAGGCAAAGGCCTGCGGCGTATTCGCCCATGAGCGCTAAAAAGCACGCGTGAGCTCCTCCCACATGGTTCTGCCGTTTACGCAGTGGGCGAGAAATCACCTCGACTTTTTCTGGGGTGACTGAGGAGAGCTTGAGCCCAAGTCCTTTATTAAAGGGGATGGCCCACGAAAACGTATAATCCAGGACCTTTTGTCGGATTTTTGTTTGGGGGATGTGTTTAACAATTTTAAAAATATCAAATTTCATGTCTTCATTTTACACAAGGCCCGAATGTATTCATACTATTCATTATGAAAATCCTTTGGGTGGGTACGGCAGCATTGGTAGGACTTGGAGTTTTGGGTGTTGCACTCAATTCTGATCTTGAACAGGGGAGTGGTTTCGCTGAAAGCGAAACTGTTGTCATCGATGGTCAAGAGTTTAAAAAAACTAAAGACGGCCGCTATAACGTAGACGGAACGCCCACTTTGTTTATTGATAATTCTCGCGTTCACACAAAATACTTGAGTTTTAATGACGAAGAAAATGGGAATGAGCCTGAAGCAGATGCGGACCCTCAATCTGAAGTAAGTGAGACTCCCCATAAAAAGAAAACCTTAGGCGAAAATGCCGATGAGCTTGCGCGAAAGATTGAAAAAGGCGGGGCCTTATCGGCTTACAATCCCGCGACAGCCGCAAAGTTTGCTGAAACCCTTAAGCAAACCCAAGATGAAGCAAAAGAACGCAAAAAAACTTTAGATGAGTTAGCCAAATAAAAAAGGCCTAAGTTTGAGCTTAGGCCTTTAGCTTGAGAGACTTAGCGTCTGTATTTATTTAACTACGGTTTCGATCTCTTTATATTCTTTGTCCATAAACATATTGGCGTTTGAACCTGAAGCGCGAATTCCATCTAGTACCGTCTTAGCTTCTCTGTGGCGATTGTTTGTCATAAGAAGTTTAATGTAGTTTTGCGCAACTGTGATTTGAAGAGTCTCAGGTTTTGCCTGAAGGATCTGCTGGTAAACCTGGCTTGCTTGATCCACTTCACCTTGTAGGCTTAAAGATCTTGCGTAGTCATAGCTTGCGTCCATATTGAGGCCACCCTGTTGAAAGTAGGTGCTCAAAGTTTTTTCAGCTTGAGCATATTGACCTAATTTAAACTGTAGGCTTCCAAGTTCGGCAAGAGTTTCAAGTTCTGTGTTGGGGCTCATCTGATAACGTTTAATAAGGCTTTCTGATAAGCAGTCCCATTTTTTACGTTCAAAACAGATCTTGCTGATTTCGGCCATATCTGTGATCGAGGCAGTGCCGGTCATTTGTTTTAGTTTTAAGGGGATAATCGAAACGGCGTATTGATCCCAGCTTACTGATTGGATAAAGCCACCGACTAATACAATAGTCAGAGCAATCGAAGTCTTTAAGAAGGACTTATAGACCTGTTTATCGAGGCGCTTATTTGATTTTTGATCTGAGAATCCACAGTGTTGGCAAATTACGATATTTTCGCGAAGGCGATCTTCTGCGATTTCTTGTTTACATTGAGGACAGACACCAAATTGTAATTTCATCTTCTAATCCTTATGAGT
>CAZDFM010000274.1:0-2999 GCA_964504465.1 uncultured Pseudobdellovibrionaceae bacterium
CGTCGAACTGAAAGCGAACAAAACAAAATATAAAACTCGCGAGAAGGCCGAAATTAAAATTAAGGTCAAACCCGCCAACGGCGAAAAATTGGGCAGCAACGCTTATGTTACAGTCGCCGCAGTTGATGAAGCCTTAATGAATCTTAAAGAAAATACGAGCTGGAAAATCTTAGATGCAATGATGGGTGAACGTCCTTTAAAAGTTCAGACCAGTTCTGGACAAAACCAAGTGATCGGAAAAAGACACTTCGGCTCTAAAGCCAAAGCCCCTGGCGGGGGCGGAGAAGCCAAACTCGCCGCTGATTTGTCGATGTCTACGGGCCAAGAAACCCGTGAACAATTCAACCCCGTTATCTTTTGGAAAGCTAACGTAAAATTAAATGCGGCTGGTGAAGCTTCGGTCACCGTCCCGCTTAATGACTCACTCACAAGTTTTCGAATTGTGGCCATCGCGACAGCTCAAGAAAAGTTTTTCGGTGAGGGTCACACCGTTGTTCAGTCTTCAAAAGATCTCATTATTTATTCTGGCTTTGCGCCTTTAGTGCGTGATGGAGATCAAATCAGAAACTCTTTCACACTCCGGAATACAACTAACAAGGCAATGAAAGTAAGTGTGAGCCTCACTTCTAAAGAAATTAAAACCTTGCCCCAATTGCCCGCTGTCACACTTAAGCCGAGCGAAGCCAAAGTGTTAGAGGTTCCAATAAAAATCCCGGCAGGCATCAAGACTTTAAATTTTGAGCTGCGAGCAAAAGATTCGGTTTCGAGTGCGAACGACTCACTCACTGCAAAAGTGAAAGTCGAAGACGCAGTCCCAGCTCGGGTTACGCAAGCCACACTTTTTCAGTTGGCAAAAGAGCAGCAAGTGCCGGTTCGCCAGCCAGCAAAAGCTCTCCCGAACAAAGGTGGTTTGAATGTTACGGCCTCCGCCACTTTGGTTTCAAGCCTCGCAGCAGTTCAACGTTATATGCGTGAGTACCCTTACACCTGTCTTGAACAAGATGTTTCAAAGGCCATTGTTCTTGAAGACAAAAAGTCCCTGAATAAAATTCTTCAAAGTTTACCTTCGTATACGGACTCTCAAGGTTTACTTAAGTTTTTTACGACCTCGGCGTGTGGTTCTGCTCCATTGTCTGCTTACATCTTAAGTATACTTCATGAAAATTCGGTTGTGATTCCAGAGGCAAATCTTGAGCAGATAACTCAAGGCCTCACCTTGTACCTACAAGGTAAATACAGTTGTGCGACTTGGTGGGAAACCTATGTTTCAAAGAACAGCAACGCCGAAGAAAAAATCTTAATTATGGAAGCACTCTCTCGCTTCAATAAATTAAGTGTCGAGGACTTAGCGCTTGTGAAAATTACGCCGAACCTTTGGCAAACCGAGACTTTAACAGCCTGGTACCGCTTGCTTAAAAGAATCGAAATCCCCGATCGCGACAAGCACTTAAGCCAAGCCGAAAATATTCTGCGGTCTCGCATGAACTTTCAGGGAAGCATTATGAACCTACAGGGCGACCTCAGTTGGCAAAATCGCTGGCAATTGTTTACCTCTGAAGATCAAGAAGCTCTGCATGTTTTTGGAATTGCCCTTCAAGAAAAATCTTGGGAACAAGACGTTGGGCGTATGGCTCGAGGATTGATTGCAAGACTTAAATTAGGTCACTGGGAGAACACCACTGCCAACGCATGGGGTTTCACCTATTTTAAAAAGTTCAGCGAAAAATTTGAAAGTCAAAAACTCTCAGGCGAAACTTTGATCACCTCGGGTGAAACTAAAGCTTCGATTAACTGGAAGACCTCGCCTCAAGGAGAAAAGAAAAGCCTTCCTTGGCCCGCCTTAAGCCAAAAACAAAACGTGATGGTGGGCTTTACTCAAAAGGGATCAGGCCAACCATGGATACAGCTTGAAACTTTAGCGGCGACAGAACTGACGGAACCACTCGATCTTGGATACAAACTCACAAAAAAAATGAGCCCTGTGATTCAAGCTCAAAAAGATGCTTGGACCGTCGGTGACGTCGTAAATGTTGAAATTATTTTGACTGCAAAATTTGATCAGCCTTGGGTGGCGGTGCGAGATCCCATCCCCGCTGGCGCATCACATTTAGGGACAGGGCTTGACGGTTCGTCGCAGATCTTAGACCGATCAAACTTAAAAAACCAAAGCTCAGAAATTCAAAACTTTCCTTCTGAGTATGAAGAAAAACCCCTTTCTGACGTTATAACTTATACGGCTTATTTGCCTCGTGGGCGCTACCGTCTTAATTACCGGCTTCGCCTTAATTCAGCCGGTGAATTTAGACTTCCTTCTACACGAGCCGAAGCCTTGTACTCACCTGAGGCGTTTGGAGAACTGCCAAATAAAATTATGAAGGTGCTTCCTTGATAAACAGTTTCTGGCAAAGATTTTTTAAATATCGAGTCCGAACTGTTGCGAGTTCGATCTTGGTTTTATTTTGTGCGCTCGGTGTTTATTTCTGTGCGCAAATCTCGCTGCCCAACTTCGAAGTTGTTAAAAGTCGTTACAGAGCTTCAGATGCTTGGATTTTAGACCGTACTGGGTACCCGATGGCGAGACTTCGGACGTCGAGCGAAAACCGAAGTCTTTCGTGGGTCGAGCTTCAAGATATCTCCCCTGCGTTTTTGGATTTACTTGTTCAAGTCGAGGATAAAAGATTTTACCGCCACTTGGGAGTAGACCCTATTGCGCTTACGAAGGCCTTTACAGACCGCCTTACAAACCGCAGCTATCGAGGTGGAAGTACGCTCAGCATGCAGTTAGTAGGTCTCTTACAGCTTAAAAACCGCAAAGGCAGAAGAGGCCCTCAACAAAAACTTCATCAAATCATCGCGGCACTTAAACTCGAAACGACCTGGACTAAAAACGAGATCCTAGAAGCCTACTTAAACCTTGTTCCAATTCGCGGAGAACTCGTGGGTTTAAGAGCTGCAAGCCTTGGCTATTTTTTAAAGCAGCCCAAAGGTTTAAGGCTTGA
>CAZDFM010000274.1:3009-4660 GCA_964504465.1 uncultured Pseudobdellovibrionaceae bacterium
GGGCTTCCGTTTCCTCGCGCACGCGGCGCTTCTCGGCCAGCTCTTCTTCCTGGCGACGGATGAACTCGGCCTGGCGGCGGGCTTCTTCCTCACGGCGGGCGAGTTCGGCGTCGTCTATCAGGGGCGCGGACTGGACTTCGGCCTCAATGGGCTCTGCGCTCTCGGCTGGCGCGTCAAGGCCGTCATCACGCTTGATGAAAGTGCGCTTCTTGTAGCTCTCCTTCGGTCACCAAACGCGGATCCAGGAGTGGTAGCTTCAAGAGCCTGCAGAATTCTTTCGGACTTTGATTGCCAAACTTTGACTCAACTTTCGCACGTGACTCTTGCAAAAGTTTACCAGCTTCCACGCTCGCGTGAACTCGTTCCGGTCTTAGACAGTCGAGTTGTGGAACAAAACATCGAAGGTAAAAGTGAAATCCACACAAGCCTCGATCATCTCATCCAGCGGTTTGCGCTTGATAGTATTCACGAACAGCTTCGACAGCTGACAAGCCAAAACATGAAAGACGCTGCAGTCTTAGTGCTCGAAACCAAAACCGGTCGAGTCTTGGCCTATGTAGCCAACGGCGGGCCAGGTTATTCGTCGGCAGTTCAAGTTGACGGCATTCAAATGCGAAGACAAGCTGGGTCGACAATCAAACCTTTTGTTTATGCGACAGCCTTTGAAGAGAATTTACTTACTCCGAGTTCTTTACTTAAAGATTCCCCGGCCGACATTCCAATTTCAGAAGGACGCGTGTATCACCCACGAAACTACGATCATATTTTTCGAGGAGTGGTGGGCGTCGGTGATGCTTTAGGTTCGAGTTTAAATGTCCCGGCGGTCAGAGCTCTTAAACTTGTGGGCGAAGAGAAGGTGCTCGAAAACTTAAGACAGCTGGGCTTTGAAAACTTAGAAGATGACGACTACTACGGGCTCAGTCTCGCATTAGGTTCTGTCGATATTAGCCTTTGGGAACTCACACACGCTTATCGCAAGCTCGCCCAAAGTGACTCACCTTTTTCTGAAAAGACTCGGCAAGAAATTTTTAATATTTTAGCTTCACCCGAACACCGACGTTTCACTTTTGGTTGGAATAGCGTTTTAAACTTACCTTTTGCGGCCGCAGTAAAAACCGGTACCAGCAAAGACATGCGCGACAATTGGTGCATTGGCTACACCGAAAACTACACCGTCGGAGTTTGGGTCGGAAATTTTAACGGTCAACCCATGTGGAACGTAAGTGGAACAAGTGGTGCGGCTCCAATCTGGCGAAAGCTCATGCAAGCGCTTCATTCCGAAGCTTCAAAATCCCAAGCGCATTACACCGCCCCCGGAAAAGCGCTCACAAAGCGAAGCTTAAGCCATGTCCGCTACCCAGTAAAAGATATGCTAGTCGGCTTAGATCCCGAAATCCCAACCGCAATGCAAAAGCTTCCCATTGAGATCGAGAACCCACAAAAAACTCATCAACTCTTTTTAAATAAAAAGCTATTAGCGAACGCCCAAGAAATCTATCTCTGGCCCATCAAAAAAGGCCAATACCAAGTCGAACTCAAAACCAAAACCGGCGAAACCCTAGACCAAGTAAACTTCGAAGTCCGCTAGCCCGAAAGGTTCCAGCTTCTTTTTTTGTCCCTCACTGCGTCACAGCGGCATGCCGCGGTGACG
>CAZDFM010000275.1:0-4659 GCA_964504465.1 uncultured Pseudobdellovibrionaceae bacterium
GGTGAAATTGTCCTAAGAGCAATTGCGACACCGGGGCATACAAATGGTTGCACGACCTATTTTATCAAAGACCGCCTTTTTACAGGTGATGCTCTCTTGATTCGGGGTTGCGGCCGAACAGACTTCCAAGAGGGATCTGCGGTAAAGCTTTTTGAAAGTGTCCGTAAAAAATTGTTTAGCTTTTCAGACGAAACTCTTGTTTACCCTGGCCATGACTACAAAGGGTTGTCTTGCTCGAGCATTGGTGAAGAAAAAGCTTTTAACCCGCGATTGGGACTAAATAAAAGCCAAGAGGATTTTGTTGAGATCATGAAGAATTTAAATTTGGCTTATCCTAAGAAAATCGACGAAGCCTTGCCTCGCAATCTGCAGTGTGGGCTTTAACTCAATTCCGAAGAATGGACTCAATTAAAATCTTTTGCGCGACTAAAAGTTCAAGGCTTTGCTGCGTGGCCTCTTTAGCTGAGCCATGTGGTATACGTTTTAAATATTCGTATGTCTGAGTTAAAAATAGGGGACTGTGGCGGCATAAGTCACCTCGGCTCCATTCTCGTTGCCATCTAGAATTGAGACCCTCAAGCTCCTCAAGTAGATCGATCCCAGGAGGCAATGCTTGACGAGGAACATTTGAAGCATTCATGTGCTGCCCGAGCGATTTAAGCCAGAGGTCAAGCCGACTTCCGTTTCGGTCTCCGCCATAAGCTCGTTGATCAGCTGAAAGTCTTAAAAAGCTCTCCCAGCGATCACTTTGTAAGTCCACTTTGTTTTTGCGCAAATTAATAAACTCATATTTTTCGAATTCATACTGACAGGTACTCGCCTGTTGCCCGTAGAGATGTTGTTTTAAATTGTGTTTTAAGTTCTGAAATATGCGCTCTTCGTTTTCAGCCACATCGTGCTCGGCCTTGGCTAAAGCTTGAGGCAAATATGTTTTGAGTGATTCGACTTGTGTGGCCGCATATTCACGCATTTGCTGTTCGTATTCTGTAAGGTCCCGAGGGCCATTTCTCATGACGTTGACTTGCGCTTCATCCATAAGTTGCTGGATCATAATTGTAAGAAGCATAGGTTGTACGCTGTAGATTTCTTCATCGGTCAAAAGTTCCAAAGGGTCGCCCGTTAACGGTGCACCGCTTATTCTTTGGCTTAAAACTTTGATCGAGAGATTTAACATCTTTTGCCTCTCGTCTAGACGAGTGGCGTATTCTTGATTATAGGCATAAACGCTTTCGTTAGCTTCAGTCTGCATTTTCATTACAGGGTAGAACATAAAAAAGCTCATGCGCCGAGAAGCCTGTAGGAACGAATTTACTTGAGCATAAGAAGCATTGGGCTGACTTAAAAAAGCGTTTTCCATCTTCAAGCGCTGCTGTGTGAAGTCGTTCACTAAACCGGCAAAACGAGTCTCATTTATTGCAAAGCCGGTTAGTTCACCTGCGCCATAAGATAAAAGGGCTACGAGCAGCAAGGGCTTGATGACTCGGCCTCCAATCGAAGATCCTTCAGTTGCAAGCGCCAGAAAGTTCTTAGAGGTCATGAGAAAACGAGAGAGTCCGGTGGCGGTACCAACCGAGCCAATATTTAAAAGTAAATCTTGATAGGCTTGAGCGACGAGTTCATCAGATTGCTCGGCTCCAATTGGAAAATCAAAAAATGCCATAGGAGGTACAGGAGAGTTCATCTTACTGAAGTGTGAGCGAAGCTGTAAGACTCCAGCTGCCGTGCCGGCAGTCATCCCGACAGGTACAAAGATATCTCTTACGAGGCGCGTGTATTTGGCCCATTTACCGGGCTCTTTCCAAGAGGCAAAGGCGGTGAGAGTAAGGCCTGCAACTCCCATCGCACTCGCGGGACTTCCGAACATAAAATCACTTTGCTGGAGTCGCGCTAAATGTTCGTTGCCATATTTCGCAAGCCAAGTGGTGTGTAAAAAGCGAGCTAGATATTCGACGCTTATGGGTTGTTTCGAGAAGTTTGTCTTAAGCGAACCGAGCGTTTGCTCATAAGTTTGAGCAGGAAGATTTAATATTTTAACTGTGAGTGCTTCGGCTGCTAAAGCTTTTTGATTGTCTGAAAGTTTATTAAAATTATTTAAAAAGTAGAGAAGGTGATCCTGAGTTTTGACATCCGGAATATGAGCAAATGCTTCATTAGAAATAGTTGCAGCTTGGCCCTGTAACGGTAACAGTCCTAGAAATAAAATGACGATGCTTAAACCCAATATCTTTCTCACAGCTTATAAGTTTGCAAGCCCCCTACCTCTGGCTACATTCTCTAACTGCCTGGATTTATTGCTAAATATGGCCCTTTGGAAACGTGAGGCTGACCAACCCGTCAACAGGTGACGTCTTTGGGCGGCGGTTTTGCCTGCAAGAGGACAGGTGGATCTAAATAGATGAAACCAAAAGAATTTTTATTTTTTTTAACGAGCTTTTTTGGGACAAATTGTCTCAAAAATGCACATTCAAAGTCTTCATTTTCAAATGAAAGGCTTTTGAGTAAAGTGATGAAAGCTATTCTCAGTTTCGTTTCGCCCAAGGACATTTGCCATGACATTACTGTGACAAATTCCCTAAGGATTTGAGATAGTTTGGATACATGAACCACACTTGGACGTTAATACATAGAACAGGCCACGCCTCTGCGCTGAACGATTGCGCACAAGGTTTACTTTGGGCGACCTGTTTACGTCAGATCAAAATACTTCCTGAAGGTGCAAAGGTCGAAAGTCTTCCTACGGATGTAGTTTTTCGTGGCGAAAAAGCATATCAGTTTTTGCTCGAAGTTATCTGTGGTCTTCATTCTCCTCTCGCAGGTGAAACCGAAGTTTTAGGACAGTTTAAAGATTTCGTGGCCAATGTTGATTATCAGGCAAAGCCCGAACTTCGTTTCTTTCGCGAAATCTCAACGCAATTATTTCTAGACGCAAAAAAAGTTCGAACCAAATATCTTAAAGGTTTGGGCAGCCAGAGTTATGGTTCACTCGCGCGCCGCTGGCTCGCAACCGAAGAAAATATTCACGTCCTGGGCGCGGGACGGTTGGTGCAAGACATTTTACCTTGGCTCGTAAAATCTAAAGTGCGCGTGAGCCTTTATGTACGAAGTCCCGAAAAGGTGATTGCGGCCGATTGGTTTAAGTCTTTTCTTGGCAAAGTGGACGTCTATGATTTTTCTTTAAAACAACCCGAGCAAGGTGGAGTGATTGTTTGCGCTCCGCTCAGTGCCGAGCAGATCAAAAATTGGATGGGAGCAGCTCGTATTTCTCGCATCCTCGATTTGCGAGGTGAGTCTGAGCTTGATCCGATCACGGGTCCTGCGATTGTTCAGGGTCTTCAACAAGCTTTTCAAAAAATCGAATCTAACAGAGACCGAGTTTCTGACCTAAGTAAAAAAGCTCTAGAAGAAATCCGTGAACTTGCGGCTCAGGTTAGCCAGTCTCAAAAAGTCCGTCCCTTTGGTTGGGACGATCTATGCGCATAAAAATCGGATCACGCGCAAGTGATCTGGCTCGAATTCAAGCTTACACCGTCGGAAATTTATTAATTCAAAGAGGTCACGAAGTTGAATACAACTTTCGCGAATCCTTGGGCGATCTCAATCCCGATATAGATTTGTCGAAGACCTTCGAAAAAGGCGTCTTCACGCAAGATTTCCACCAGGGCCTTTTAGACGGAACCTATGACGTCGTGGTGCACTCCTGGAAAGACCTTCCAACAGAAGAGCGTCCTGGCGCAAAAGTCGTGGCAACACTTCCTCGCGAAGACATGCGTGATGTGCTCTTGTTAAAAGCGGGCGATTTAACACAACTTAAATCTATTAAAATTTTTTCGAGTTCTCCAAGGCGCGCCTACAACTTAGAGAGTTTTTTAGCTTGGGCTCTACCACAACCTGTCTCAAAAATTGAGTTTGTAAACGTTCGTGGAAATGTTCCGACTCGTTTAAAAAAATTAAAAGAGACTGAAGAAGTTCAGGGTTTAATTGTCGCAAAAGCAGCATTAGATCGGATGTTGGGTACAACACTCGCCGAATTTGAGCCTGTAAAAAAACAGATGCGTGTTTCACTTGAAGGCGTACGCTGGATGGTCTTACCTCTACAGGTTAATCCTTGTGCTGCTGCTCAAGGGGCTTTGGCTCTCGAAATTGCCGAAGGGAACTCAGCTGTACAAGAGGCGCTGGCGGCACTTAACTGTGAAGTTACGTGGGCGACCGTTCGGGAAGAGCGTGAGGTTCTTAAAGGTTTTGGTGGTGGATGCCATCAAAAGATTGGTGTCAGTGTTCTTCGGCGCCCGTTCGGAAAGCTTCTTTTTCTGCAGGGCCTCACGGATTCGGGCGAAGTTCTAAATAAGTTTGAGCTAACCGATGGGCCCTCGGCACTAGCAAAAGCAAAAGCCTCAGAAGTATATCCTTCTCCTGGTGAATGTTCAGACAACTTTGAAACCGAAGATTTAGACTTTGATAAGACTGTTTTACAAGGCAAAGACCTTTGGGTCGCGAAAGCCCGCGCATTGCCAAAAAACATGAAGCCTTCAGCAGATGTAATTGTGTGGACGGCGGGGCTTGAGAGCTGGAAAAAACTCGCAGCTCGTGGCGTTTGGGTAAACGGATGCGCAGAATCCTTGGGCGAAAAAGAAGGCGAACATATTGAGACCCTTCTTGGGA
>CAZDFM010000276.1:0-4634 GCA_964504465.1 uncultured Pseudobdellovibrionaceae bacterium
GTGATTTTCACCCCAAGCTCTCTTAATATTTTAGCAATGTAGAGCACGGTGGTGTCACCTTCTAAATCAGCGTCTAGGGCAAAAATAACTTCTTTTATCTCGGGACCCTCACCTCTTTGGCCTTTTTTAACGCGGTCAATGAGGGGAGCTATACGCAAATGTTGGGGAGTAATGCCGTCCAGGGGTGAAATCGCACCCTGAAGAACATGATAGCGACCTTTAAAAACGCCTGAGCCTTCGATCCGTGAAATATCGCCCGGATCTTCAACCACACAGATTGATTCATCTGAGCGGTGAGGATCTTGGCAGTAAAAACAAAGGGCGTTGTCTTCGGTAAAAGAAAAACATCCCGCACACTCATGAATTTTGGTTTTGACATCATTCAGAGCTGAGCGAAGGTTTTGAACATAGTCTCCGGGAGATTTCAAAATATGATAGCCCAGGCGTTGGGCGGTTTTTGGCCCAATTCCTGGAAGCTTGGAGAGTTCATTCACCAGTTTTTCTAACGAAGGGACGCGTAAGATCATATTTAAATATTAGATCTGACCCGGCATTGGAAATCCACCGGTAATTTTGGCCATTTCGCTGTCAGAGGTCTTTTTTGCCACATTTAGTGCGTCGTTGGTGGCAGTTAAGATCAAATCTTGAAGCATTTCGACGTCACCGGCCTTAACCACTTCTTCATTGATGGTAACTGAAGTTAGAAGATTTGCGCCGTTAACTTTAATCTTTACGGCATCGCCGCCCGAAGTACCTTCGAATTCACGAGTTGCGAGTTCTTCTTGAAGTTTTTTGATTTTACTCTGCATCTGATTCGCCTGACGCATAAGTTGCTGCATTCCGCCGCCGCCGCCAAAACCTTTCATCGCTTGTTCTCCTTGATAGATTTAATTTCGGTTTTCATTATGTCTTGAGTTTGTTTGATCAAAGGATGTTGTTCGACTTGTTTTCGAATCGCATCCCATTTTTCTTTATCTTTTTTGTCGCTCATAGCTTTTGCCGTAGTGCCAGTTGAGCCACTCGCAGCCCCGGTGCTGATCTGAACCGAGTAACCTGGTTCCCAGTAAGTGGCCAAATAATTTATGAGCTTTTTATTAAAGTCAGGATTCGACACCGTCTCGGCCATAAATTTCATTTTGTCAGACAAAGCGAGATACACGACTTTGTTTTCGATTTTTATAAGCTGACAATGATCTAAGTTGGCGCCGACTTTTGAATTAATTTTTTTAACTTGTTCTACAAAAGAGACCCAGCGGTCTTCAATGCTTCCGCGATTTTGTGAAGCTCCACCTGTCGCGGGTTGTGAAGTGCTAAATTGTGGCGCCATATTTACTGGAGCAGGCCGAGCGTCTTGAGCGGTCGGCATAGGGATATCATCATTTGCGGGGCCTGGGCCGGCTTCTGATCTTGGAGGCGACACTTGTGCTTGCGTGGGAGCGGGTGTTGGAGTGGTTACAGTCGTACTACGTTCTGCTCTCGGCTGAACTGGTTGAGTTGAAGTTTCAGTGGGCACAGCCGCTTGGTTTCCACCAAAGAAAGACATTCCTTTTAGCGACACAAGGCGGGGAGCGCCCGACATACGAAGTAAAAGCATTTCTAAAACAATTTTTGTGTCCTGAGATTTTGCAACATCACCGGCACCTTTAAGGGCCATATCAAATAACAGGTGAAGTTCTTCTTCGGCTAAATCTTTTGTTTGCTCACGTAGGCTTTGAATTTCAGAGTCAGGTAAATCTACAATCTCGCCAGCACGGTCGGGTGCTACACGAATCATTAAAGCGTGACGGATCTCTTCAAGTAGATCTCGAACAAAAAGTTTAGGGTCATAACCGGCTTTAAAGATTTTTCCGATCACGTCTAAAGTTTTAACTGAATCGCGCGCAATCAGAGCTGATAAACATTCAACCAAAAGTTGACGGTCGGTTAGACCGAGCACTTCTACGACCTTCGCGAGGCTTAAATCATTTCCGCAAAAGGTAATGACTTGATCGAGAAGACTTTGGCTGTCACGCATAGAGCCTTCACCTTGGCGGGCAATGAGCCAGAGCGCTTCTTTTTGAGCGCTCACACCTTCGGCTTTACAAATTTCTTCAAGGTGATCGGTTACGAGCTTTAAAGGAATTCTTCTAAAATCAAAACGCTGACAGCGAGACAAAATCGTAATCGGGATTTTATGAACTTCAGTTGTCGCCATCACAAATACGACGTGCTCGGGCGGCTCTTCTAAAGTTTTAAGAAGAGCATTAAAAGCAGCCGTCGAAAGCATATGAACTTCATCGATGATATAAACTTTGTGCGAACCCGAAGAAGGCATGTAGGCGATGGTGTCGCGCAGTTCGCGAATCGCATCGACGCCGTTATTTGAAGCTCCATCGATCTCGATAACGTCAACACTTCGGCCGGCCGCGATGTCGCGAGCTTCTTGGCTTTCGCCTTTTGGATCATCCGGGCAACGAAGCGCACGCGCTAAAACTCGAGCTGTAGAAGTTTTTCCGGTACCGCGAGGGCCAGTGAAAAGCAGAGCATGGTGAAGGCGATTATTTTTGAGCGCATTTAAAAGCGTTTGCGTGATGTGAGTTTGTCCCACGATCTCGGCAAAATCTTTTGGGCGCCATTTTCGCGCGATCACCTGATACGACATTTATCCCCATCATCCAAAGCAGTAGATCGGTAAGAAAAAATCAGCTGAAAAATACGAGCCGAAAAAGAGTGGCCAGGCACCCCATAGCACATAGATTCAGAGTTACCGTTGCTTCCTTCCGGACCTGGCGGGATTCACCTAGAATGCTATTGTATGGGACCCAGCCCCAAAGAATTAAAACCCTCAAAAAGAGAGCCCAAATTCAAAGGGTCAATGTAATGGAAGACTCAAATTTTTCAAGTCCCAACCCCAAAGGTTCCAGCTTCTTTTTTTGTCCCTCACTGCGTCACAGGCGCGCCTGTGACGCAGTGAGGGACAAAAAAAGAAGCTGGAACCTTTTAGAGGCGCCAGGCGATTTTTTCTAGGGCCTCGGTCTCTTCGGCCCAGTAGACATAGTCTTCGAATTGGGGAAAGAGTTTTGGGAAATAAGGGTCTTCCCAGCGGCGGGCGATCCAGGCGGCGTAGTGGATAATTCTTAGGCCCCTGAGGGGGGCGAAGAGTTTTCTTTGTGACTGAGGGAAGGTTCTTAGCTCTTGATAGCCTTCAAGGGCGGCCTCAAGTTCTTCGCTGTTTGACGATTCGTCAGATGAAAAGAGCATCCAAAAATCTTGGGCGACAGGGCCGTTTCCGAAATCGTCGAAGTCGACGAAGAAGAAATCTTTTGAACCATCGCGTTCATCTTTTTGAAGTAAGTTTCCTTTATGGCAATCGCCGTGGATTCGAATAAAAGTCGAGGGATCGAGTTCTTCCTCGAGATAATCTAAAATTTTCTCTGCCGCGTTCATATAGCGAGTATAAGTTTCGGGTGCGACCCAATCTTCTAAAACATTTAAAGCTGACCAGCCAAATTGTTCAGCCGTAAAACTTGGGCGATACTTTGCTACCTTTTGTTCGCCGACGTTGTGAATGCGAGCAAGCACACGCCCAATTGATTTTAATTGTTCAAGGCTAAGTTCTTGTGGAATTCGCCCTAAGCCTTTTTGAAAAACTGCAAGGTAAAGGCCCGAGTAACTCGAAAGTGTGGTTCCGTTTTTTTGAGTGAGTGGTGCAATGACCGGAATGCCGTTGAGTTTTAATTCTTCTGTAAAAAAATGTTCGTCCATTAAGGCTTTTTGATCCCACCTGAGGGGGCGATAATATTTGGCCACCAGCCTGTCGCCGAGCTCTGTGGGGCTTGAGCCTTTTTCAAGACGAACGTCAAAGACGCGGTTTTCGTAAGAATTAAGCTGAATGTATTCGCCCGTAGTTTTAAAACCGGCGGCTTCGATGCCATCTAAAACCGTGTTGGCGTCGAGCTGATAAAATAATTCGGTTTTTGGCGTTTCAGTTTTCATAAGCTCAAATTGTGTAGCACAAGGGCTTAGAAGGTGACAGAATTAAAGGGTATGCAGCTCGATTTATTCCGAATATTTAAAAATAAAGAACCAGAGCCCGTAAAATCTCTTTTCAGAACCGAAAAAGAAGTCATTTCGCTCACCGAACAAATTCACGTCGAAGTCGCCCGAAAATCTTATCAAAAACGTTGGAAGCTTTGGGTGCATCCCAACGGAAAAGTGCGGGTCACTGTAAATAAAAAAGTTTCGCTTAAACAAGTGAAGCGGTGGTTGCTTTCGATGCAGCCATGGATCGAAAAAGGCCTTAAGAACGGCGAAAAGCTCAGAGAAAAATATCCGCCTAAAAAGTACATTGAAGGTGAGTCCTTTAGCTTTATTGGGAAAGATTATAAATTAAGAATTAATCCAGCGCTCAAGACAGATATCTACGGCGACACGATGGAAATAAATCTAGGTGTTTCGCCCGAGACATCAACGGCCTTGAAACAAGAAAAACTTCAGGCGCTTTATAAAAAACAGGCGCGCTATTTAATTCCTGAACGGCTCGACTATTGGGCCGACTGCATGGGTCTAAAATACTCTCGTCTTTCACTGCGAGGGCAAAAAACTCGTTGGGGAAGTTGCTCTTCGCGCGGTGAAATTAGTCTCAATTGGAAGTT
>CAZDFM010000277.1:0-4379 GCA_964504465.1 uncultured Pseudobdellovibrionaceae bacterium
CAAATAAGTACTCGTTATCGCCTCGTTTCATTTCAACGTGACCATAGCGTACACCTAAACCTGAACAGTTTGATGATCGCGAGGCACCATAAACCAAAATCGAATTCTTAGGCGCAGTTTCGGGCGTGAGGTTTGGTTTGTGATCCATCATATTATAATAACCGATCCCGCCTTCGCCGCGGTGATTGGGAGTCATATTACTTACCATGTCTTTGGCGTGACCTAAACCCACTCCCGCAGAATCAAAGTCGCCCGTGCGGCTGCGAGTTCTAAGGCCGGCTATGTCAATGGCGCGCCGTACAGCTTGCGCGCAGTTACCACCCGCACTTAAGGCATTACCGTTGCGATCTCTCAAGTATGTGCGCGGACTTGCAATAATTGCCTTTAAGCCATCCGCCACTCGGTCAGCTAAACAAGCTTGCTGCTCACCTGAAAGAGTGACTGTCGGCATTGTTTCAGAGGCCGCTCGACCTACTAACTCCAAGTCATCGGGATCACGTTTACAAGTGCCATCTGTACATTCCATCGCGGCAACAGCTTCAGTCATTGTGTCAGCATCGCCGTTGTAGCTCACAAAATCTCGTGCGACCCAACCGGTTTGCTCGCCGTATTTAACTTTGTACCAATCTTCGGTTTGCGCGATCACTTCGAGTTGGGCGTCTACAGGAAGAGTCATTGTCCGCACGTAATCCGTACCAGGGCCTTTACGCATATTGAGTCGCGAAGTTGTGCGACCCATATCTTCGGCCATTGCAGGATCTTGGGTGTTCACGTATGCGAGAGCGGAATCCGAAGGCATAGCCGCAGGTGTTGTAGTCGCCGCACTTTGTGCGGGCGGCACAACAGCCAACTCTGGCACTTCTCCTTGGTAGTCGACGTCCTTATCTGGAATCCAACCTGAGATTTCTCCACGCTTTACATAGAGCCAACCATCTTTTTTACCGTAGATTTCAAACCCAGCGCTGTTATTTAGAACTGCGATCTGTTTCCCAGTGCCGCCAGGGCTTTCCCGAAATACAACATTATTACCAGCAAACATTCCGCCGATGGGTTGTTCCAATGGAATACCGGTGGCCTCGCTTGGGCTCGCCGACTGGATTACATCTAGTGGTGATGTTGTCGCCGTTGTTCCAGGCTGAAACGCTGTGCTCGCATCTTGAATTACATCTAGTGGTGATGTTGTCGCCGCTGGTTCGGTATTAGATGTTGCAGGTTCAGTCGTCGTGCTCGCAGCTGGAGTTGTCGTAGGCGTTCCTACATCGATTACGCCCGCACCAATCACTGTGCGCGGATTAGAGCTAGGTGCGGCTGCCGGGGTGTTTCCTGCAGGTGTAGCTTGAGGTGCGGGCTGAGGAGTTGTCGACAAATTACTGGGTTTTGGCACTGGGAACGGAACAACTCTTTGTGCTTCACGAACATAGTCATCGTAGACTAGCCCTACTTTTCCGTTATAACGAACTTTGTACCAGTTTCCGCTACGACTTAAAATTTCAAATTTGGCACCTTGGGGAATTCCACCAATAACCTGTTGTCGATTATTTACGGCACGAAAGTTCACACCAGCGGTGGCAACACCTTGACTAGCAGACGCACTCAGAGACGGCGCGGGTGTCGATGGCCTTGGACTCGCGGCTTGATTCACTGGGCGGACGTAGTCGTTATATACAAGACCTTCTTTACCGTTGAAGCGGATTCGGTACCAGTTCCCTTGACGACCTAATATTTCGTATTTTGCGCCATGAGGGATTGCACCAATTTTTCTTTGCCTGTTGTTCGGATCACGCACATTTACGCCAGCATCAGAAGTGACTATGATTTGCTCGGCAATAGCAGGATACGGAGTGACGAAAAGCACTGCGAGGCTCAAAAATAAATATAAATATGGAACCGAAAAAATCTTCAAATCTTCGTCCTTGGGCTTATTCTTTAATCTTATCGGCAAGATGACGCCGAACTTAGACGTGAGTGCCTATTCCTAGACCTTCTGCTTGGTCTCTCATCTTGGATGAGCGTTAAAGCTCGCCAAAAGTTGGGCCGCAAATCAGTTAAAGAGCTTTCCAAAAATACTTCCCCAGAAAGAGGTCCGGGCTTGTACACGCTTACGTTGGTAAGGTGGTTTGTGGAGTTCACGAGTCCGCTTTTCTAAAGCATCAAAACGAACAGGTGTCTCGGGTACCACGATTTCAAGTTCAGGAAGATCAGAAAGCTTTTGTTTGCCCACGTGGCGTTTTACTTCTCTTTCTTGCCATACACTTGCAATCCTTGAAAACGGATCAATAAATTGTAGACCCAAAAGTTTTGCGTGCGGATTTTCGGGGTGTGGACTTGTCCACTTCACAACAGCGTTACAGCGAACAAGTTCCGCATCGAGCAGTGCTAAATGTACACTTAGCGCTTCCCCTATATCAGGTCCCACGCCGTTCTTCACCACAATCTGCATGCCGACAGAATTGAGATCCTGGATCGCTGTCACGGGAAACTGATGCCCCTCAACGTGAAAGCTCCAACCCTCTTCATCGAGCAAATAGAAACGCTCGTGTTTTCGGTTCTCGGTAATTTTCAGCTGATGATGAACTTGAGTAAAATCGTCGTTGTGTCGCATAGTCGATCTCCGTTTGGTGGAAACCCACTTAAAAATTGCAAGGAGAGGGCCTACCATATGGAAATCTCTGGGCTTAGAGCGTCCAAAATTAGACCATCGGCAAAAGTTTTGTCACCCATCTCATTTTGAGATGGGTGCTAAAAAATTTTAGGAGTAGAACTTGCGGTTGGATTTGGCCATGTTGGAGATTGGCTTTGATGGGGTGAAGCGTTTTCCAAAGCGTGTGGCGTAGAGTTCGAGTTCTTGAACTATGTAGCCTGAGCCGAGACTGTCGGCGTACTTCAGTAAGCCTCCGCGGAATGGTGGAAAGCCTGTCCCCATGATCATGGCTAAATCTAAGTCTTGAGGTTTTTCGACGATGCGGTCTTCGATTAAGGCGAGAGAGGCTTCGTTGATCATGACAAAAATTCCGCGCTCAATTATTTCTTTTTCACTGAGTTTATTTGTCGGAGCTGAGAGTCCCATGTCGGCGTAAATGCTTCGGTCAGGCCCAGTTTCTTTTCCGCTGTCATCGTAAGTGTAAAAACCTTTGTTGTTCTTTTTACCAAGTCTTCCTGAGGCTTGAAGTTTTTCAACGATTTTAGTTGGAACTTCAATGCGGTCGCCTAAAGACTTTTGAAAGATCTTAACGACTTTAATACAAACATCTAAACCGACTTCATCCATAAGGCGGAATGGACCCATCGGCATTCCAAATTTATGAGTATAATAATGGTCAACTGTTTCAACGTTGCAGCCTTCTTCGAGCAAAAACATGCCTTCGATCATCCAAGGCATAAGGAGTCGGTTCACAAGAAAACCGGGTCCGTCTTTTACGACGACCGGAGTTTTACCCATGGTTTTTGAAAGTTCAAAAATAGTGGCCGTTGCAAGATCTGAAGTTTTGGGTCCACGAATAACTTCTACGAGTGGCATTTTGTTAACTGGATTAAAAAAGTGCATGCCGATAAAGTTTTCGGGTCGAGGCCATGCTTCGGCCATTTCGGTTACACTTAAAGACGAAGTATTAGTTGCCATAATGCAATTGTCTTTACAGTGTTTCGCAGTCTCGGCAATCACTTTCTTTTTAATCGCCATGTCCTCAACGATCGCTTCGACCACTACGTCTTGGCTTCCAAAACCTGAGTAATCAAGCCCCGCTGTGATGTGAGCCATCTTTTGGTTAAATTCGTATTTCGTAATTCTGCGACGGTCCAAAGCTTTTTTAAAGATTTCGTGCGCCTGTTTAAATCCAACCGCGAGGGCTTCGTTGTTAATATCCTTCATTCGAACTTCGACGCCTTTGTCGGCTCCGACTTGAGCGATACCTCCCCCCATAGTGCCCGCACCTAAAACCGCCATATGTTTTACAGGAAGGGCCTTGATATTGGGATCGCTTACACCCGTCTGTTTTTTAACGGACTCCATCATATAAAATAAATCGATTAAATTTTTGCTGATGTCAGTGACTGCAACTTCGACAAAACCTTCCATCTCGGTTCTGAGTGCTTTTTCGCGATTGGTATAGCCGTAGGTTTTTCGAATGACTTCAATGGCTTTTAAAGGTGCCGGGTAAAAACCCTTTGAAGCTTTTAATACACCTTTCCTAGCTTGTGAGTACACGACTGGGCGGCCGACTGTTTCAAGTAGCTTTGAGGCAATGTCTTTGGGTTGAAACTTCTTTTGGCGTTTTTTTCGTTTGCCGGCAACCGCTTCTTCGGCCATCTCAAGTGCGCGCTTTTCAAGTAATTGTTGAGGCACACATTCGTCAACTAAACCAATTTTAAAAGCCTTCATT
>CAZDFM010000277.1:4389-4634 GCA_964504465.1 uncultured Pseudobdellovibrionaceae bacterium
CGTGGTCCTAATGATGTTTTGAGTGTATCGGCCACGGCTTTGCCCGCCAAAATAATATCAAGAGAGTTTCTGAGGCCGATCACTCGCGGAAGTCTTACGCAACCACCAAAGCCCGGAATGATTCCAAGTTTTGTTTCGGGAAGTCCAATTTTGGTTTCTGGAGAATCCGAACAAATACGGTAATCTGCTGCAAGAACAAGTTCAGTGCCCCCACCCATACATGCGCCATGAATGGCCGCGATCAC
>CAZDFM010000278.1:0-4632 GCA_964504465.1 uncultured Pseudobdellovibrionaceae bacterium
TTGTTGTGGTGCCGTCACATCAACCGAAATATTTAGACCCTGACTAAGTTCGCGAGAAGTCGATTCGATCTGTAATCCTTCGGCATTTAAAAACGAACTCACCTGTAGTGCATCTTCTGGTTTATAAAAGAGTGCTAAAACATCGGCGCCCATCGCTCCGCAACCCTTGGCTGCCAAAATTGAAGAGTGATTTCGAATTTTTCCTAAAAGATCTTGAGTCGTCAGTGCGGTCAGTCCCATGACCTCAAGGGCTTTTGTAAAACCATTGATATCAAGTAAAAATCCTTCGATATCGTTTTGCTGAAGTTTTAAGATGGCCGAGGCCGAGATCTTTTTTAACAATCCATAGTCTTTGCCTCTCACAATCTCTAAATGAGTATGAGTGGCTACTTTTTGATGCGTGCGAACTAAAGCAAATTCGAGCTCTTTTGCAGGCCACACCACATTCTCACAAACAAATGGAGCCGGAGTAAAAACTGTAAGCCCGCCCTGCCACTGAGAGACTATGTCGCCGCCTGAAGGACGCTGCGCTTCGGGCATATCAAGATAGAGCGCTCTAAAATCTTCCCAGATACTTTCGATCGAAAGATTTTGCATCAGCAGTTGAAGATTCTGACGTTGAATACGGCTCCAAAGATTTACAAATAAAAACTGCGAGCTCGAAGCACCAAAACCACCGGCTTCTTGATGAGGATCGGTAAATGTCATCTTAATCGAATTAAAATCTTGAGGATTGGCTCGAATCCAGCGACCAGCTGGTGAACGTGGATGAATACCTCCGGCTAAACCTTCTCCGGGACTTTCAATTTGCATTTCAAAACGAGGACCGGTCGAAGCCAGCAGGGAGCTTCCGCCCTCAAGGACCCCGTACTCTCCAATCAGAAAAGTTTTGCCCGGAGCCGAGAGCCGTAAAATCATCCGCGTGTCTCTTGAGAAGCTAAAGCAGCCTGAGCTTGTTTTGCGCGAAGTTCACGTAAAATGTCGATCGCATTTGAAAGTGTGATACGGCGGTGAAGACTTAAAAACTCTTCGAGCTTTTTTTGCACCATGGGGATTTCTTTTTCTTTGGCGCCCGCACCCAGTGCTAGGTTTTTAATATGAAGCTTCATGTGGCCTTCAATAATACCGACCGTGGTAAGCGCCTTGAGCGCCCCTAGATTTTGCACCAAACCCACTGAGGCACAAATACGAGAAAGGTCATTTGAAGACTGCACACCCATCATCTTAAGAGACATCTGAGCTGTTGGATGAAGTTTAGTCACTCCGCCCACTACTCCCACAATCAAGGGAGCTTCAAAAATTCCAACCAGTTCGTCGTTGTTGTAAGTCCACTTGGTGATCGAGCGATATTGGCCCGACTTACACGCATAGGCATGGATCCCCGCTTCGACTGCGCGCCAATCGTTGCCGGTCGCGATCAAAATTGGATCAATCCCGTTGAGTACACCTTTATTGTTAGTTGCTGCTCGATACGGATCTTGAAGAGAAAAGAGCGAGGCCTCTTGGATTTTTTCACAGAGCTCGGCCTCAACACCTCGAAGTGTGACTGTCGCACGCGTGAGTCGTGTATCAACAAGGTTCGAAAGAATACACATAGTCACCGATTCGCCGCTAAAAGCTTCAATCGGTGTTCTTAGGTATTCGCAAATTTGGTTCATGATGTTGGCACCCATGGCATCACAGGTGTCTGCATACACATGAATGACCGCCATAAACGAGCCATCACCACGATCAACTTTACGAACCTTAATGTCGTGAACACCACCGCCGCGACCAACAAGCCCACTTGCAACTTGAATGTTCACATCTTGAATGAGCTCTTCGCGTTTTTCTGCGATCACATTATTTAAAAAATCAAAGTTTTTTACGCGAGCGATTTGGATTTGCCCGATAATATCTTTACCAACAACTTCGGTTTTGATTTCGCCGTGCTCACGAACCCACTTAGCCGTTTTGCTTGCAGCTGCAATGATCGAAGTTTCTTCAACGGCCATGGGAATTACAACGGCTCTCCCATCAATTACAAAGTTCGTTGCAACTCCTAAAGGAAGTTCAAAATAGCCCACAACATTTTCAATAAATTTTTCGGCAAGGTTTGTGTCTTTCATTCCGCCTGCTTTAAGATACTTGATATCTTCAAGCGTTAAGGCACCCATGCTAAGCAGGCGCTGAAAGCGTTCGTCTTTAGTTAACTTTGAAAACCCTTGGAACAATTCAGTCATGGCGCTTTAAACGTCCTTCCGCCATTTCCAGACCTGTCGGGTCTGAAAATCTTTGATCACTGCACAGCCTGTTAAAAACAAAGCTGTTTTAAGTTCGTATTCCATCTGCTCCATCTGGAGTAGGAGTGCGTCTTCACCCTCAACCGCTGCGCTAAGAATCGGTTTTGCTAAACCTATCACTCGTGCACCCATCGACAACAATAAAGCGGCATTGAGACCGGTTCGAACTCCACCCGAAGCCCAAACCTCAAAAGGCGGCTGAGCTTTTACGGCGTTCGCCAAAGAGTCTACTGTTGAGATTCCCCAGTCTTTAAAACTGACCGAAGCTTTTTGTCTTAGTGGGTCTACTGTGTTTCGAGCCCCTTCTATGCGGCCCCAATGAGTTCCACCAAAACCGCTAATATCAAGTGCGGCAATCCCAGAGTCTTTTAGTTTTTCAACAGTGCTTTCTGAAAAACCACAGCCGGTTTCTTTTAAAATGACCGGCACAGGCAAGGTCTTCGCTAAGTTCTTTAGCGCTTTGAGGCCCCCTCTAAACTGAGGAGTTCCTTCGGGCTGCATACACTCTTGCAAAGGATTGGTGTGGATGATCATGGCGGTTGCCTCGAGCGCATCCACTAAACGCTCTACTTCATCGACTGGAGTTTGAATCAGCTGTGACAAGCCTAAATTTCCAAGCATTTTGACTTTAGGATTTTCGCGGCGGATTTCTTTCCACTCATTAGAAGCCGAAGAATCATAAAGCTCTCGACGTTGAGAGCCTACTCCCATAAGCCAGCCTTTTTCAGCGCAGGCTTTGGCAAGTCTCCGGTTGAGGTCAAGGCTTCCCATATGGCCTGCAGTCATTGAACTCACCAAAAACGGCGTACTCAGTTCTAAACCAAGACTTTGAGTTTTAAGACTAACTTCAGAAAAATCGATTTCGGGTAAGGCTTCATGAATAAGTTCGACGCGATCAAAACCACTGGCACCAAGTGCTTCGTTTTGTGAATCGAGAGAATAACGAATGTGATCGGCTTTTCTTTTTTCGAATTGGCTCGCCGGTTCGGCAGTTTCCGAATGAACCTTAGGCACGCTTAGCTCTAATTCAGGTTCTGTCTGCGACACCGGTTCTCCCTGCGCTGGTTCTCTTGCTCTATTAAGAAAAAAGGCCCTGACGTTAACCCGGCATTTGCCAAGTTTTTCAGAGCCCCCTCTCAACCTGCAGTTAACGATTAAGCGTTAGCTGTTTGTGACTGCTTCATAACCTGACTGACTAAAGATGCAAATCCTGTTTGGTCGTTCACGGCCATTTCGGCAAGTACTTTTCTATCTAACATGATACCTGCTTTGCCCATTGCACCCATGAAACGAGAATAGGTCGTTCCATTAAGTCTTGCGGCCGCATTGATTCTCATGGTCCAAAGTTTTCTGAATTCGCGCTTACGAACCTTACGATCACGGTAAGCGTATACTAAGGCGCGATCTTGTACTTCCACCACATGCGTATACGCACGTGAGTTAGAAGCCATGTAACCGCTCGCTCTCTTGAGGACTTTATTTCTTCTACGTCTTGCTTTTACACCACGTTTAACTCTCACGACTCACCTCTCTACAATACTAACTGACGGCTAACTTGGTATTCGTTAGCAGAGTGGACGTACATAGTTTCACCTAAATGACGTTTTCTTTTTGAAGACATGTTCTCCAATAAGTGACGTTTACCTGGGCGTTTTCTTTTGATTTTTCCGCTCTTAAGCGGACGGAAGCGTTTTTTAGCTCCGCTGTGGGTCTTTTGTTTCATCGCATTTCTTTCTCTAAAAAGGCGTTAAGAGAGTAAGTCTCTTAAACTTTAGGGCCGTTTTCAGCGTTTCGATCGGGAATTTATACCTTCGAGCTGCCTATTGCGGCAAGGAAAAGATCTCTGGGAGACCCGACTTTTCGAGGGGTCAGACATTTTTTCTACGGTGCCAGGATGGCCTTTTGAGGTATACCACCGCTTATGCGTTGTCTAACTTTGCTTATCTGCATTTTAAATGGGTCTCAAGCCCTCTCCGAAGCCTGGGTGGGCTTTCCCAAGGACAGCGCCCTTTCGCAGAGCTACCGGCAAGAGTACGGGGTTGATCCTCGCCACCTTTTCCTCCTCGGCGGGGGTTTAGGGTCCGACACCCGAAACGAGGTCAAGACGAGCGTTTTTCTCGCCTATGAGCCTCCACTTACGAAAAAAAAGGCGGGCCTATTTCGGCTGTACTACCTTGAAACCCAATTTTTTAAAGATGCCTATGGTTTTGATCTTGGATACCTCGACACCTATATGACCATGGGTTACGGGGGCTCAGCCGGTTTTCTTGAAACCAATTCGGATTCTAGATTTGCGCCGAGTTCTCAGTTTTTTAACGCAGAAGCCTTTCTGGCGTTTGTAGGGGTGCGA
>CAZDFM010000279.1:0-4620 GCA_964504465.1 uncultured Pseudobdellovibrionaceae bacterium
CCTCGAAGTCAAGCTGTCCTAGGCGATAGATTATTTCTATTTCGATGCCGAGTTCTTCCATGATTTCTCTATGGAGCGCTTGCTCTTGAGTTTCTCCATCTTCTTGTTTTCCGCCAATAAATTCCCAGACACCGGGAAACGTATCATTCTCCGCACGTTGCCCAATCAATATGCTATCGACTCCATCCCATACCGCTGCGGCGACTACGTTGATGCGGCTTTCTGTTTTACTGTTCATTCAAGATGTCCTTTGCATAGCCTTAACAAGGTTTTAAAACTCTCGACCGCGACTTCGGTTTGCATAGCAGACTCAATTTGGGGCGTTAAAAGCGGGATATGTACAAAACCAACTGGTTTATTTTTATGCAAACAGAGCTGCCTAAAAAACAACTCGTTGCACACGTATTCGCCAGCGTTCTCTGAGAGCTCAAAATTAGGATCATTGAGCTCATGCAAGAGTCTTCTAAAATCCCAGCTGCTAAAAAGCTCAGCACTCCCCGATTCTTCGATTTTGCCCCTAGGCGTTTGACCGGCATTATCTGCAAAGCGAGGATCAACAATATTTTTAGCGCGCAATTCAAGACTCATTTTTGATCTCTTACCCGCCTGACCTAACATCAGCAGGCCATCCCAAGGCTGGCTATTTAAAAAATGGGTGAGCTCTCGGCTTGCTTGACCAAACACCACAGGGAGTTTGATGGCGGAGATCGTGAAGTCTTTTACGGGTTCTTTTAAAAGCGAGTTTACGAGAAGCTCAGAGGAGTTGAGTTCTTGATCGAAAGCTTCAAAATAAGAAAGAATAATATGTTTCAAGGGTGTCTTTTTGGATCTTATTATTTCGGTTTTGTTTCGAGCGCTCGAGCCTCTGCTGATAGACCCGCATCCTTTAAAGCTTTTACGAACTTAGTAAAGCCCTGGACCTGTTGTACCAAAAGTTGTTCAGCGATAGCGTCGATTAGCTTTCCCTCTTTCAGCGTCTGAAATATATTAGATAGAAACACTCGTTCCGGAAACACAAAAGAATTTCGATAGCCGAAAACACCCTGTAAATGTTCAACAGCTCGGAGACCGCCAAAGCGTGCACCGAGACCTACAAAACATACTGGTCGATACTCAAAGGCCGTTGGATAGGGCCAGTGATCAATAAAGTATTTTAAAATGCCCGGATAAGAACCATTGTACTCAGGGCAAACAATGATCAGGCCCGAAGCTTTTAAAATCATATCGAGTTTAAGTTTCATATCAGGGGGAGCATCAGCATATTGATTGCCATCGACTTCTTTAAATGAAATCTCGGCAAGATCAATGATCTCAACTTTTTCGCCTTCAAGCTCATAGTACTTCTGCAGAATCTTTGAAATCTGAAGAGTTCGTGATCGGGGTCGATTTGTTCCTGAAATAATATACTTCATTTTTCCTCAAACCAAAAGCCACCAGGGCTTTGTCTATAATGATGACTGAAGCTTAGCTTTTTCGCACAAAAGGGTCATCCAAATCTCGCACGCGCACGCCGTCAACTTCAAAAACACAGCAGAAAGCCCTTCTTCAACTCATCTGAGGAGAGTGAAATACGAGTTTCAACAATTCAGTCGTGTGAGATAAACAGATTTTCTACGCCAATCTTTAGCCTGGTTCCTGTCCAATTTTGACTCATAAACGTCGCTAATAGGCCGTTTCTTTTAGAGAACTTATTAAGATTTTCCTAATTGTCACTTTTGGTCTGGCGAAGAATTCTCTACTCTGAAAAACTTAAGAAGATGAATACAACGACTACTACTCCCGCAAAATTCAAAATTCTCAAATTGAGAGAAGACGAAATTCTCTATCGAGAAGGCGACGTTTCTCAATCGATGTATCTGGTGAAAACCGGAATGATCTCTGTCTACAATCAAAAGCGCGGCAAAAATTTTGAGCTCGTAAGAATTCAGGCTGGGCAATTAATTGGGGAACTCGCATTTTTTAATCCCCAACCCCGCACCTCACACGCAAAGGCGTTAGTAGAAACTGAACTCATCGAGATTTCATTTCAAGAAGTGCAAAAAGACTTCGAGAAATTTCCTGGATGGGTAAAAATTCTTTTAAACACCATGAGCAGCCAAGTCATTAAGTACAGCCGTGAACTCAAACAATTTCGCGTGGCCGACGAAAGTGATCCCGAAGCGCTAAATGCATTAGTTCTTCGCTCACTTGGCAGCATCCTGCAAGCAGCCGATATTTACGGCGAAAAAATGAACGACAAAACAGGCGATGCAACTCGAGTATCAAAAGCTTCACTGAAACAGATTGCGACCAACTTTGCGCAGGTTTCACCAAACCGAATGAACGCGCTTGCGAAAGCCTTAGGCACTTTACCCGGCTTTGAATTTAAAGAAGACGGCGACGAGTTTGAGTTGAGAATTGAATCGCTTGCAAACTTTCGAAATGACATCAAAACCTTAGGCTTTTATGTCCAGAGCTATCCACAGCTTTTACTTCCGGGCGCGGAGGACTCTGACTTTCTTTTAGCGCTCGCAAAAATGAGTGAAAGTGTTGCGCCAAACCACAAAGGACTTGCAAAGGTTTACTCAGCGCCCGTGATCGGCGAACTTAAAGCTCTCAACAGTAAAGCCAATATGACGACCGTAGACAGCTTGATTGATCTTGGAATTCCGATTCAAAAGGTTTCAGGAGCCGAAGGCGTCGAACTTGTGTTCCCAAAAGATGATATTTTAGCACTTCAACGGGTGTGGAATATGCTCGCGGGTATTTACAAACAGAACCCCTTCAAAGGCGCTGCAACTTAAGACAAGTAAGAACACAGAATTAAAAATAAAAAACCGCGAATCGCTTCGCGGTTTTTTTATTCGTCATGATTTAAAGCAAAAGCTTACCAGCTTGCTTTAGTCACTCCAGGAAGTTTTCCATCGAGCGCTAGATCGCGGAATGCAATTCTAGAAAGACCGAATCTTCTATAAACCGCACGAGGGCGACCAGTGAGATAGCAACGAGTCACGACACGAGTCGGAGATGCATCGCGTGGAAGCTTTTGAAGCTTGATTTGTGCAGCCATACGTTCTTCATCAGAAAGCTTCATGTTGACGGCGTCTTTACGAAGCTTTGCTTTGACCGGGCCTAAACGCTTAGACATCTGGATTCTGCGTTGGTTCTTATTGATTGCTGACTTAGTTGCCATAAATTCCTAATACCTCTAGATTTTTTCGATAACTGAATTTCGGTAAAGAGCAAAAATGCTGTAAAACAGCAGAAAAATCAACCCTCTTGAAAAGAATTTAATCGACGCGTCACGACTCAGTCGTCTTTTAAGCCGAAGTTTTTCTTAAGGTCTTCCACCTTTTGCGCCTTTTTGCGAGTGTCCTCTGCTTCCTTGGGCTCATCCTTGGGCCTCTTTAAGGCTTTTTCGAGCTGTCTAAGGGAGGTTTCCCACTCCCCTGGAATATAGCGTTCAAGCTCGCGAGACTCGAGAGTTCCAATTTCAACCCCTACCTTTAGACCCACCTTAACCTCAGAATCAACGGCGAGTGACAGCAAAGCCTCGGTCCCCTCTTCAAGGTTTGTTCGAAGTCCCATTTGAAGATTCTTATTTTCCCAAGAGAATTCGACTTCTTCGTATTCGGGCCCTTCAGAGCGGTGACGAATCAAATAGACACCCTCAGGAATGCGTTTTGAAACCTCTTTGGTGCGATCAGGGAGATCTCGGACGAAATCCACAAAAAGTTCGCATAAAAGACGGTCCAATCCTTTTTCGTGAAACTCAGCTTTTCGGCGGGCGACTTCTGCAAAAATAGGGTGCGCCTCGAGCTCAGGAGGGAGTTCACTGTCTTTTTTAACGTCCCCTCTTATGTGCGAAAAAATGCTTTTACCAGTAGAGGCAGGATTTTTCTCAGCATCGCGCCCTTTGGTGATGCGATCAAAATCTGCGCTGAAGCCTATTTTAACCTGGCTCTTACTGATGAGTGTTTCAAGATGCAGAAACTGCGACTCAAGATCGAGCCTGGAAATATCTAATAAGAGCAATGGGACGTAGATCTTATGTCCCACTAACTTCAGGTAAATGCGGGCCAGTCGTTCAGTACGGACTGAGAGAATACTCTCTTTAAGTTCAAGCTCGAGACAATCGATGCCGTAAACACTTTTAATTCTGGCGTTTCGAATATCTTTTAATTGCTGAAGCCCCAGAAAAAACGGAGAGATCGAATCTTTCCACTCCTTTGTACCAAAAACAATCGCAGAGCTTTTAATCTGCATAATTCTGAAAAAATAGAAAATCAGCGATAGGCTGGCAAAAAAGAACGCCAACACCAGAAGCATTCCCACGATTCTCGTAAAGCTCCAGTAACTGACAGTTAAGCGCTGAAGCAATAGAAAGGAGAAAAAGCCCGTGAGGGCCAGCGAAGAAAACAAAAAGAGCTGGATGCGCGAACTGTGGGGCTTAACCCTGAGCTGATAGTTCGAGTGAGCTTTCATTTTGTAGTTGGCCCCTTTTGCATGACTTGAGGAGTATGGGGCATAATCGAGATTCTGTTCTTTCCAATCTCTGAGGGAGATTCAAAATTAGGAGTCCAAATCCAGTATCCTTCTAAAACAGAAAGCATCTGAGTGCTTTTCAAACAATCTATGCTC
>CAZDFM010000280.1:0-4619 GCA_964504465.1 uncultured Pseudobdellovibrionaceae bacterium
CCCTTTGTTGAAAAATGAAGGGGCCTGAGGTAGGCATTGAGTACTTAACAAGGAGACTCTTTTGATGCGTCAAATTTGGTCCATTGGATTTGCTTTAAGCTTTGCGTTGGCCCTCGGTTTCCCGCTGAGTTCTTTTGCCAAAACTCTCGTCTATTGTTCAGAAGGAAGCCCTTCGTCGTTCAATCCCCAGCTCTCAACAGATGGCCCATCATTTAATGCGAGTTCTCGCATTCTTTATAATGCTTTGGTGGAGTTCGAGCCAGGGGGAGTCGAAGTTCGACCGGCTTTAGCAGAATCTTGGAAGATCTCAAACGACGGACTGACATTTACGTTTAATCTTCGAAAAGGTGTCAAATTTCACTCTCGCGGAGATTTTACTCCTAAGCGCGATTTTCGAGCCGAAGATGTGATTTTTACTTTTGATCGCATGCGCCTCAAAAGCCATCCGTTTCATCTCGTCAGCGGTGGGACTTATGAATATTTCCGTTCAATGGAGATGGACAAAATTATTAAGGACGTCATCAAAGTTGACGATTACACAGTTAAGTTTGTACTCGCAAAACCTGAGGCTCCGTTTTTAGCAAATCTCGCTATGGACTATGCTTCGATTCTTTCAGCCGAATACGGCGAACATTTGTTAAAAAAGAAAACTCCAGAGAAAATGGACAACGATCCCATTGGGACGGGCCCTTACATTTTTAAGTCTTATCAAAAAGACACCATGATTCGCTATGATGCGAATAAAGAATTTTTTAGAGGCGCTCCTAAAATCGACAAAATTGTGATTGCGATCACGGTTGATCCAAATGTACGTTTTCAAAAATTAAAAGCTGGCGAGTGCCAGTTGATTGCCGAGCCCGCACCCAGTGATATCGCGGCAATGAAAAAGCACCCCAAGATGCAGGTGATAAGTGGTCCCGGTTTAAACCTTGGCTATCTGGCTATGAATACTTCTAAGCCGCCATTTGACAAAAAAGAAGTTCGCCAAGCCATTAACCATGCGCTCAACAAGGCTTCTTACATCAAAGCCATTTATATGGATCTTGCACAAGTCGCAAACAATCCGATTCCGCCTAGCATGTGGTCTTATAACGATGCGATCAAAGATTATGAATACAGCATCGACAAGGCAAAAAAACTTCTCGCTTCTGCAGGTTATCCAAATGGTTTTGAAACCGAACTTTGGACACTTCCGGTTTCAAGGCCTTACAATCCAAATGGCAAAAAAATGGGCGAACTTATGCAGGCTGATCTTGCAAAGGTCGGAATCAAAGTAAAACTTATCAGCTACGACTGGCCAACTTACCTCGCAAAGTCGAGAAAAGGCGAACACGCCATGGCTCAGTTCGGATGGACTGGAGACAATGGAGATCCGGATAACTTCTTAAACGTTCTCTTAGGCTGTGCGGCGGTGAAAAGCGGCAGCAATCTGTCTCGCTGGTGTAACCAAAAATTCGAGGACCTAGTAGAAAAAGGCAAGATCACAACAGACAAAGCAAAACGCACGAAGTTTTACGAAGAAGCTCAAGTCATCTTTAAAGAAGAAGCGCCTTGGGTTCCACTCGCTCATGCAGTGGTTCACCGAACAATGACGAAGTCGGTGAAAGGTTACAAGCTTTCACCTTTTGGCACGGAGAACTTTTCGATACTGGACCTTGAGTAGATGTGGAAAGTAATAGGCCAGCGATTACTCATTTCTTTACCAACACTTTTGGGAGTGAGTCTCGTGGCCTTTTCATTAATACGTCTGGTGCCAGGCGATCCCGTTCAAATTATGCTGGGCGAACGAGGCGGCTCACCTGAAGTTGTAGAGGAACTTCGAGCGAACTTAGGCCTTGATCGGCCTTTGCTCGAACAGTACTTCCATTATGTTGGCAATGCCTTGCAAGGCGACTTTGGAACTTCTATCATTTCAAAAAAACCTGTCTGGGAAGAGTTCAAAGATCGATTCCCTGCCACTTTCGAACTCGGTATGACGGGTTTACTTTGGGCAATCCTTATTGGAATTCCACTGGGTATCTTAGCAGCCGTTAAAAGAAATTCGTTTTTGGATTACAGCCTGATGGGTGGCTCGCTTGTGGGTTATTCGATGCCCATCTTTTGGTGGGGCCTAATTCTTATTTTGTTTTTTTCGATTCACCTTGGGTGGACTCCGGTGTCGGGAAGAATTTCGGCGATGTACGAAATCCCTAGTGTGACAGGTTTACTGTTAATTGACTCTTGGCTTTCTGAAGAAGGCTATCAGGCTTTTAAAAGTGCCTTTATGCATTTGATTCTGCCAGCCATTGCGCTGGGAACCATTCCGTTAGCTGCGATCGCGAGGATGACTCGTTCAAGTCTTCTTGAAGTGCTCAGAGAAGATTATATTCGTACAGCTCGCGCGAAAGGCTTAAGTGCAAAAGCCGTAGTGGTACATCACGCTTTAAGAAACGCCTTGATTCCAATTATCACCATTATCGGACTGATGGTCGGTTCGGTTCTGACAGGCGCCATTTTAACGGAAACAATTTTTTCGTGGCCGGGTATTGGACGTTGGCTGGTTCAAAGCGTGACCTCTCGTGACTATCCTGTGATTCAAGGCGGAGTGCTTTTGATTTCGGTGACCATCTTAACGGTCAATTTGTTAGTCGACTTAGCCTATATGTGGGCCAATCCTCATATGCGGGAGCAGTTATGAACTCGCACTCGCTTTGGGCCGAAGCTTTAAAGTCGCTTAAAAAAAATCGTGGTGCGATGGTCAGCTTAGTTTTCTTGATCGTGACGATCATCGTAGCACTTGCGGCTCCGTGGCTTGCACCCTATGAGCCTACGCAAATGTTTGAAGGCCAATACTCTCTTCCTCCAAGTTGGTTTGAAGGCGGACACCCACAATTTTTGTTGGGAACCGATGATTTAAGCCGAGATCTGCTGACACGTTTGATCTACGGTGCGCGAGTGTCGGTTGGTGTAGGATTTCTTGTTGTGATTTTGTCTTTGTCAGTGGGTAGTATCTTAGGAATTATTGCGGGTTATGTAGGTGGCTGGATTGATCAAAGCATTATGCGCCTCACGGATATTCTCATGTCACTCCCGAGCATTCTTCTGGCAATTGTAGTGGTGGCGGTATTAGGTCCATCGTTAATTAATGCGGTCATAGCGGTTGCGATTGTTTCTTTGCCGCATTTTATCCGAATCGTTCGCGCATCCGTCATGTCCGAAAAGCAAAAGCTTTATGTGAATGCATCTGAAGGCTTTGGTGCCAGTCACTTGAGGCTAATATTTTTAACGATTCTCCCGAACTGCCTCGCTCCGATTATCGTGCAAGCCACTTTAGGTTTTAGTGACGGAATCCTAAACGTAGCTGCACTGGGATTTTTGGGTTTAGGTGCACAGGCGCCGACTCCCGAATGGGGAGTGATGTTATCAGATGCAAGAGCTTATATCGAATCTGCTTGGTGGCTCGTGACCTTTCCGGGTCTTTGCATCTTGGTTGTGGTTTTAACCTTTAATGTCTTAGGTGACGGGCTACGCGACGCTCTTGATCCTAAATTACGGTCTGTGGATTAGCGTATGGGAAAAATGGAAGATCTCTATTCAGACTCAAGTGTTAGTTTTTTAAAAAAGCTTCCTTCAAAGAAGCGTCTAGGTGAGTTGTTAGGGTTTCAGCCTGAGAAAGTTCTAATTATTCACGACCGCAGACTCGAAAAGCAGGCGGTAATTAAAGCTTGGATTCAGGAGTATAAACTTTTGTATCCGGTCGCTGCTGGCGAAAAACTAAAAGAACTAGACGAGTTTTCGGGGCATGTTAAAAAGATTATGAAGCTGATTGGCCCAACTTCTCCTAAAAACTTTTGTGTCGTGGCGCTCGGTGGAGGCACCATCGGTGACTTCGCGGGTTTTTTTGCAAGCGTCTATAAGCGGGGAGTGTCCTTAGTTCATATCCCGACCACACTTCTTGCCGCAATTGACTCGGCTCATGGCGGAAAAACTGCACTTAACGTGGGTGAACTAAAAAACCAAATCGGAAGCTTTTATCCCGCAAGTGCTATTTTAATTGTAAAAGAAATGTTTGAACAACTCCCGCCGATTCAGATTCAGTCGGCAGCGGGGGAACTTGCAAAGATGGCTTTAATCGAAGGAGGAAGTTTTTTTGAACAAGTAAAAAAAGCTCCTCTAAAAGGTCTTGATGAAATCTGGGAGCATTTACCTGATGCAGTTTCTGCTAAATACAAAATTGTCCAACAAGATCCGCTCGAGCAAAGTGGCGAACGCGCCGTTTTAAATTTTGGGCACACTTTGGGTCACGCCTTTGAAATCTATTACGATTTACCTCATGGCTTGGCTGTAGGATTAGGTTTGGTCTTTAGCGTTCACTGGAGCCATCATCATGGCTATCTTTCGTTTCAAGATCTAGAACAAATTTCAGATTTGCTTCATGATAAATTTGGAATTCAACGCGCTCATCAGTTTTTGTTAAAACGCAAAAAAATGAGCCGAAGCCGCATGCGCCGACTCATTGCCGAAGACAAAAAGGTAACCGACAACGAACACCTAAGTTTTATTTTTCTTGCAGGCATTGGAAAACCCCTAAGGCGAACTGTCACGTTAGACTCGGTTTTGACCGAAGCCCACCGTCAAGG
>CAZDFM010000281.1:0-1885 GCA_964504465.1 uncultured Pseudobdellovibrionaceae bacterium
ATGCTCACAAGCACTTTCACTTTTCCTTTTTCTTGATTGATGTCTTCAACGTAACCACCAAGCCACATGGCACCGTTTTCATATTGCCAGTCTCTCGAGCGATTGATGAATTCGTCGTGATACACCAGTTTCCAAGTGGACATAACATCGGCCACGGGTTGCACTGACGCCGAGGCCGAACTGCATTTGGCGTGGCTAAATTTTTCGCCTGTTACCAAGTACGGTTCCCCACCGCTAAGGATACCGTTCGCGCAAGTGCGGAGTCGTGAGTAAGGTTGGCAATCGCCTCCCCAGTTCATGGGTACATACATCTTTCGATAAAAGACTCGCGAGGTTTGATTGGGAACTGTTACGCCATCTAAATAGCAATCGCCAGCATGAGCGACATGACTTCCAGCCAATAAGAAAACGAACATCCAAAAAACGACCGATTGTTTCATCCGCGACCCCCACCGTAGAGGTTGCAAAATCAAACCCTCTAGCAATCTCAATACGATTCACAATGCAGGGCTGTAGTTGCAGCTGAAAGCACCGTATCAAAATGATACGTCAATACTGTTCGCAACTGATCAGGCATTAATCCCTGGTTTAGTATCCGCGACTGAAATTAAATCGCAGGCTGCTCCGCTGGTAGCTGATTGTAGGGCCAAGGGAGAGGTGATTTTTAGGCCTCCGGCAAAACCTGCCGGCTCGACCTTTTCCAGTCCTAGTCTTCGTCTCCTGTTCGTAACTGACTTTAGAACTTTGCCCTATACTGATCACTCTTCTCAGGAGGGTGAATGAAGAACGTATTTAAGTTGAGTTTAGTATTGGGTTTTTGCGTAGTGACTTTGGGTTGCGGCGGTAAGTTTCATGGCGCAAAGAGTGGCGCGGGATTAAATGACATCAATCAGGGCGATGAGTCCGGATTGGGCGGAGGAATTACCGACGGCGTTGCAAGAGTAACAGCCTATATTCCAGTTGATCTTGATAATAACGGCTTATTTAAAGTGAGTGCTACGATCAGCAATCCGGTAACGATCGTAAATCCAGCACATGTTACTTTCACTTTAGATGGCGCGGGCATTCTTAATCCGCCCATCACGAATGCACTTTTAAATTTCGGAAAGTTAGCGATCGGCTCTCTTTCTGATAACAACTTACGCCAATGTGGAACTGACGGACGCGCAAAATGCACACGCGCCTACATCCAAATGTACACGACGGGCGTTGCCGGTGCTGGTCTTTGGAATGCAGTGGGCGGCTACGGAATGCCCATCTACACAAACCTTACAGGCTCACCACGTTTGACGATTGGCCTTAACCAAGCAAACGCTGCGGTTGTGCAACAGATCACGATCCCAACACCAAGAAACGTTCTTCGCTTGTCTGATTTCACGGTTACGCCTTCATACGAAATGCGCGCCGATATGACCGAAGCGGGTGCTGGTTCTTATTCGACCACCCTCGTTGTTGAGTACGGACTTCTCGATTAGATTTTCTGACTAATTTAAAGAGTTGCTTCAGTCACCTTCGACGGCGAGAGTATTCATCAGAAAGCAAAAGCCATGGATCTTAAACCACGCTCAAATGTACCTCTGGATTCAGAAGCGGGCGTCAGTATCGTAAAAATAAACGAGAAGACCTATCGACATTTTTATGTGCTCGATCCCTCAAGGGTGAATGTAGAAATCATGTGCCGGATTCCCGGATAACTCTCGAAATCACTTCCGCTGCGGAAGTGAATGTTCAGAGATAAAGCAGATCGGGTCATTGACTGGACCTAACTCAGACTTTTTAATTTTCTCCGATTGGACAGCTTAGGGTCCGTCAGATACATTTGCACAATGAAACTCAATCAAAAGAACATATTCTTACTCGATGGCATCGGAGCAGCAGTCAGTGC
>CAZDFM010000281.1:1895-4618 GCA_964504465.1 uncultured Pseudobdellovibrionaceae bacterium
GCTTGTGCTACCTATGATTCCTGAGTGGATCAATCTCTCTTCAGATATTTTGCATCTTCTTGGGTTTATAGCATTAGTGCTTTCAGTGTACTCGCTGTCTTGCTTTTGGTACGTCAAGCTAACTCGCACACCTATGTTACTTGCAATCATCTTGGCAAACTCGCTTTATTGCATTCTTACCTTAATGATCGCGCTACTTTCTGCGGAGATCACCGTTTTGGGAAGAGCCTACTTCATGATAGAGGTCGCCCTTATTCTTGGCATCGTACTTCTTGAGATCAAAGTGTACCGGAATCATTTCAACACGCCTTAAGAATATTGATATTGGTACTTTCGACGTCGAAAGTGCGGAAGAAAAAATGAAAATTGTGGTTGCTTTCTTCCGCAGCGGAAGTTGGATTCTTATCTTCGACGTCGAGGGTAAAACGCCTTTATTTTTTGGCTACTTACAATTTGCCGATTTTAGAATCAATTCTTCAGGCACAAGTTGAAATGCACGAAGCGGTCTTTATCGATTGCAACTACATCGCAGCCGTTTTCGTTGATGGAGAGTTTGCCGTATGAGAAATACCCATTAAGCAGGAGCTTCGGCTCTTCGTTGCCTGACACTAAATATATGCCCGCAAACTTTTCGACGGTGCTTTGCTTTGTGACTCCGAGCGCGCGCTTATGTCGAATGGGAAAGAAATCGATGTCTCCACTGCAATTCATATCGGTTAAACATTTATCACTCCAAGGCCCATTCGTAATTGCATCTCTATGTGGAGTTTGGGTGTTGAAATTTTCTGGATCTGCAGCAATGAACTCTGCACTCCCTGAGTTAAACGGCAGGATCACTAAAAATCCGTTGGGTACGTCAGGGTTTAGAAAAATATTTGGCCTTCCATAGCCGCCAATGCCGGGGCGATTGATTCGTTCAGTCGAGGGCGAAACCTTGACCAAATAGCCGACGTCATCGCCTTCGGTCCAATCCATTTGCTTGTTTACAAGCATAAATTTATGGCCGTCTTCAAAGAAAATGGGGCTCGTGATATTTTCGGAGTTCATTGGAGCGAAGGCTTCGCGCGGGAGCGTTCGGCACTTTTTTAGGTCAGTGAGGCCTTTTGAACGGGTAGACTGAGTAGAATCAATGTCGATGTCTAATACCTCATTGCGACCGCTGATGAACTTTAATATGGATCCACGATTACAAGCAAAACGGCCGTTAACTGTTTTAGCGTCAGAGACGCGCCTCTGGGTTTCAGATTCAATGTCGAGGATATAGAAATCAGTAAGTCGATCGCTCCGCGGACGTTCATCCACCAGCAATCTTTTTGTATCAATCCACGCGACGATGTGCGTATCTTCACCCGCAGAACCGAAATATTTGCGTTCAACTTCAGCCAACTCTGGAGCTCGTTGGAAAAAGGCTTTGGTGCTTACTAGGACCGGTTGGAAAACCATAAATAAAAAAGGTCCCAATAGCGTAAATAGGATTATAAAAATCCCGCTCACAAGGATGAGCGCAAAGGTAAGACCGTGCCGCAACTTAGTTTTGGTTTTCATTGGAGTAGGGTAGCAAGCTAGATTTGAAGGAACAAGGAGCAAAGTTCAATAAATTACTCTTGATGGCGTGCTTTTCTTGATTGAAATTCTAAGTTCGCCTAGTATCTGTAAGATGAAAGAACTCGTTTGGTATATTTTGCTAAGTTGTTTTCTGATATGCGGAACGGCTGGCGCTAAATCCGGAGACGCTCCCTTAAAGAATAAGAGTTATCGGGGTGTCTATACTTGGGGTGCGGAAGTTGAGACGTTCGCTCCTTGTGGTGGGAAAAAGTCTTATTGGGTTAGCGGCAATTCAAAGCTGCTCGAAAAATTAAAAAATGAACATCAGAAAGTCACAACCAAACCCTACCAAGGCATTGATGTAACCTTGGTCGGGACGATTGATACTTCCAAAAAAGATTTAGATGGCTTTGCGGCAGAATATGATGGCGTCTTCAATTTGACTTCAATAGAAAGCCTGTTCAAACCAAATGGCGGCGGCTGTAAATAGACACAATGTTTCATCTCAAACCGTTGCGCGTATTCACTTCCGCACCGGAAATAATTATGAATGAGTTTTATTTTTTAGAGACTTTGAAGTAACTTATGCTCATGATTCAAAGCTTTGTTCCTGCAGATTATTTTTCGATGACGATCTTTGCTTTCGTCTTAGCGAGCGTAGTGGGGGCAATTCTCTTTGGTGCAAATCGAGTGGGGCGACGGCTATTTTGGCAGATTGCAGCCTTCCTTTTCGTCTGGATCTCAGTTTTATCGGGGGTGGTGTGGTCTGGAGTACTAAATGAACATGTCCTTCCAGGAGTGCCGATCTTCTTTTTTTGCATTAACTTAAGCGCTGTTCTTTTTGCGCTGAGTAGATGGGGGAAGATGCTCGCTACTCTTCCATTATGGATGCTGGTGGCTTTTCAAGCATTTCGATTTCCTCTCGAGATTGTTCTTCATCTTTGGGCAGAGCAGGGTACTGTTCCAAACACGATGACCTGGTCCGGACAAAACTTTGATATATTCTCTGGTCTCCTCGCAATTTGCATATTGTTACCACCATTAAGAACTCGAACCTTTTCGTGGATCTTTAATATCATCGGGCTAGGCCTCTTACTAAATGTACTTAGAGTGGTCGTGATGTCGTCTCCCTTTCCTTTTTCGTGGCCGCTTGAACGTCCGCTTCAACGTGTGTTTTT
>CAZDFM010000282.1:0-4610 GCA_964504465.1 uncultured Pseudobdellovibrionaceae bacterium
GCCCTTCTTCGAATTCTGTTATGTCGCGAACGTCGAGAACAGGAAGCTGTTTTTCTGTTAATAGATCAGAGGCGACACTTAAGGTTCCTGAAATCTCAATTTCAAGTCCGGCATCTCTCCACGCTTCAAACCCGCCTGCGAGGACACCGCAAATATTATCGACGCCGATACGTTGTAAATAGAGAAAAGCATTTTTCAGGTCGGCTGATCTTTCAAGCACAAGATAAATTGGAATTTCATCGTTGGCTCACCATCCTCCAAAAACTGGCAAACCATCAAGCCAAACACTATAGGCCCCTGGGATGTGACCACCCGCAAAGGCTTCGGGTAACCGGGTATCAAAGACAATTCCATTTTTACTTTCGCGCGCAAAATCTTTTGGTGAAAGGGTAGGGACGGCTTCGGGCGATTTGCTTAGTTTAATTCCTCCGCGAAGATTTAGTTTTTCCATTAAGTCAAAATAAGGTGGGCGAGGAATTCGTTCTTTGACTTTTTTCTTGATGAACTCGACCTTGGAACTGATAAAAACTGGATTGTAAGTGCGTTCAAATCCAAGTGTTGATTCGTCGTATTCGGCGATATTTCCTCCACAAACAGATCCAGAGCCGTGCGCCGGGTAGAGCAGGGTCTGATCTCCAAGCGGAAGAATTTTTTGATGAATAGAATCATAATGAATTCCGGCATTTTCTGCAGTTTTGTCAGTATCAGGCAAATCGGTCCGCCCGGTCTCGCCGATGAAAAGCGCGTCTCCCGTAAAAACAGCCCACGCTAAAGTAGGCTTGTCCTTCATAAAACAAGCGTACGACACACTTTCGGGAGTATGACCCGGAGTATAGAGACATCGGAAAGTTAAATCACCCAGCTTTAACTCTTCACCGTCGTCGATATATATATCACTATGCGCTGAGTATTTATGTTTTCCAGACACAATCTTTGCGTTGGTAATTTCTCTGATTTGATCAGATCCAAATACGAAATCCTCTTGCCGGTGAGTTTCGAGCACATACTTAACCTGAAGCTTATTTTCTCTAGTGATTTTGAGGTACTCTTCTATGTCACGGCGTGGATCGACTATAACGGCGTCACCTTTTGAGCCAATAATATAAGCGTTGTGGGCGACGCCCGGGGTTTTTACTCGTTGAAAGAACATATCGGTTCTCCTTTTTCCTGATTATCGTGGAACAGCGATTTTGATTCATGATTTCAGTATGATGTAAGCGTATAGATTTCTTCTTATTTTTAGAAATTGGCGGTAATTAATTAAAAGTCTTGCTTATTCAATCATTCAAGTGAATACTTGAGTGATGAAGGAACAGATCTCGGAGTTTAAAGAACGGGCGTTTTCAAACTTAAGTATAGTCTCACTCGCGATGGGGGCCCCAGCTAGGCTGCGCATTATTCAAGCCCTAAGCAATCGAGCCTATAATGTAGAAGATCTAAGCGCGCGAATTGAGGAATCAATCGCCAATACTTCTCAGCATCTTCAGAAATTAAAAAAAGCGGGACTGGTCCATTCCTCAAAGGACGGAGCTGTTCGCACTTATTTTCTGTCGGGTCCTAGAGTCTTAAAAATGTTTTTAGAAATCCAGAAGATTGCATCTGAGTTTTCTCCAGAGGCTCGCGAAGTAGAGGAAAAATTTTGTCCATCGGTACTTCAATCAGTCATTCCTGTAACCGAAGTCATGGACGCGGTCCGAAAAAAAAAGGTCCTGCTAATTGATGTGCGGGACGTTGAAGAATTCAAAACCTATACGGCCGAGGGCGCGCTCTCGTTTCCTTGTGAGAAATTGGCAAAAAATCTAAAGATCTTATCAAAGAAAAAGCCGGTTTACGCTTTTTGCCGCGGGCGCTACTGCCTGCTTGCAAACGAAGTCGTTAAAAAATTGAGACAGCTTGGATACGAAGCCTATCGCCTCAAAGAGATGGCGTATGAACTTAACGAAGTAATTTAGGAGAATTTAGCTATGGATTTTGGAATTTTCGCAACATTTGGGGCGGGGCTACTTACATTTATTTCTCCTTGTGTACTTCCAATGGTTCCAATTGTGGCCGCAAACTATATTATGGCCGATTCGCAGTCTCGCTTCGCGAGAGTCCGAGCGACGCTTCTTTTCTCGTTCGGCTTTTTACTTACGTTTACGCTGATGGGACTTAGTCTTCCCTTTGTGACCGATTTTTTGGGTGGATTTAAAGTTTATTTGTTGTTCGCTTCAGGTCTCATTATCTTAATTTATGGTTTAAAGATGAGCGGGATGCTTTTTTCTAAATCCGACAATTCAAAATTTTTCGCCTGGATGACGAGGTCTGCTTATCTACCAAGCTTTGAAAAATATTTTCCGAAATCACTTCATGGCTTTGTGTTTGGTGCGACCTTCGGTCTCGCTTGGACCCCCTGTGTAGGACCGATTTTGGGCGGAGTTTTAGCCTATGTCGCTTCGAAGGACCGAACACTTTGGGAGAGCGCCTTAATGATGCTTACGTTCGGCTTGGGCGTAGTAACTCCTTTTATTGCTCTGGCTTTTGGAGGAGAATTTATCTCTCGAAAATTAATAGCTCTACGAAAATATCTACCTAGAATCGAAACGGCGACGGGATTTGGTTTGATCGCATTGGGCTTTTTTATTCTGACTCAAGCTAATATTCCTTCTGTTTTTGAAAATCCAAAAGCTCCAACCGAAGTGCGGTTTATGAACTCCCAAGGTTCAATGCAAACATTGAGCGACCCAACTCTAGGCGCACACAAACTTCTTTTTTTCTACACCGACACCTGCCCAATTTGCCATGCGATGGAGGCTTATCTTCCAGCAGTTGAGAAAGAATGTAACTCTAAGTCTTTTGAAATTGTGAGGATCAATGTGGGTCTGAGTGAAAATCAGGCCATTTCGGATCTTTTTAATGTAAGGGCTGTTCCTACGGTAAGTTTAATTTCGCCTGAAGGAAAGGAACTTGCTCATTCAGTCGGTTATCAGAGCGAAGCAAAACTTCGCCAAGGTATTGAATTGATCCCGCTTACCATATGCGAAAATGAAAACTCTCAAAAGGTAGATCCTTTGAATCGAGAGTCTATTTTTAATGATGGCGAAAGCTGTGGATCGAACGGTCTTGCTTGCTAAGGAGAGAACATATGCGTGATCAAACAAAATCTGAAATAGTACAAACGGTTTTTCGCGGACTTTTGAGCTTAATTTTTCTGGTCGCAGGAATACAGCATTTATTAAATCCAGATCATGTTGCACTTCGGATTTCGAAGACGTCATGGGCAGAGCCTTTGATGGCTATCATGCCCTTAAATATCCACGCTTTTTTAGCGGGAATTGTACTTGTACTAGGCGGCTTGGGGCTTTTTTTTGGATCGAAGACTCGACTTTCGGCTTTAGGTCTTATGGCAGTATTAATTCCGATCACGGTTACAGTGCAAACAGACAGTGCTGAAACTCTTGGTCCTCTTTTTAAGAACATCGCCATCTTTGGTGCGCTGGTTTACTTTGCACATTTTGGAATAGGGCAGGGGTTTGGAATAGATCGAATTTCTTTGAAAGGCAGGCCGGTCTCTTCTTATTTCAGCATTGTGAAGATCTTATTCGTTACGGTTTTCGTAGGGTTCTTGGCCCCCTCTTTGTTTTACGCGGGAGCATCTGAGGCCGTAATCAAAAAATCAGATAAGAAGCCGGTTGGTCAAGACATTGTCATTCTCGTACAAAAACGGAGACACCTTGAAGTCGCAATCGAAACTTTGCGTCAAGGCCAGTCCGCCGACCAAAACCCTCGGGTTCGAAATGGTGCAATCATCGTATGTGGCAAGGAGGCTATGTCCGCGTTAACCAAGAATTCTCAAAGTGAAGAGAAGGTAAAACAAGGACATCAGGCCGGGCTTAAGATCATAGCCTGCGGTCTTTCACTTAAAGAAGCCGGACTTAATCGTGAAAACCTTTTGAATGAAATCGCGGTTGTCGAAAACGGATTATGGGAAGTGATTCGTCTTCAGTCTTCGGGATATGTATCGGTCGAACTCTAGCTACTAACCGAGTCGATGGTAACCCGATGTCATATTTATTAATTCTTTCGTTTGAACGGGGCTGATTTGGGAGCCCAAACCTTTCCCCAGTTTGAACTTTGCGATCCTTTTAGAACCTTCAATGTTTGTATTCTAGAATATTTAACAAGCCGAGGTAGCTGACCGACGGCGGCGAAAGCTAGTGCAACTACAGCTGCATATTGGATAAGTTTCTGTGGAATCACAGGGTCCTCCTTTAGTTTAAAGATTCAGTTTATTAAATTACAGCCCGGTCACCGGAGTCCTAGGTTGTCAGGACCTTCTTCCGGAACCCATTTCTTAAGGGCACAGAATTGGTTCTAAAATGTGAATGGAATCTACAGAAGAGGCCGTTTTAGTCGTGTCACCAACGTGTCACCACTATGTGACCAAACTCGGAAATGAATCGAAATTCTACGAAATACTACCCATGCTCTGTTTCTCAAATGAAATAAGCCATCTATGCGGATGTTCTAATTTAAAACGGGGTGCTGAAATTCGAGCAGGAAAATTGGATGGGGTGGCAGGACTCGAACCTGCGAATGTCAGAATCAAAATCTGATGGCTTACCAACTTG
>CAZDFM010000283.1:0-4604 GCA_964504465.1 uncultured Pseudobdellovibrionaceae bacterium
CCCAGCCGCTTGAGGGGTACGTGAGCCCGTTTTTTAAAAGCAGATCTATGCGCGAAGTTATTCGGAAAACCGGATGAGAACCAAGCTCGGGTTAGATTTCGATTTGGATGCCGACTTCGACGACCTGGTCTACGGGGATGTTAAAGTAAGCCGTAGCCCGTTCAGAATTTCGAGTCATAAAAGCGAACACATGCTCGCGCCAAATCGCCATGCCCGGATTCGATGAGGCGATGAGAGTTTCTCTGCCTAAGTAAAAGGTCGTGTCAGCGATGTCGATGTGTAAACCTTTGGCCGCGCACGCGGAGAGGATGTCGTAAATATCAGGTCTTTGCATAAAGCCGTAGCGGGCGACGATACGGTAGAAATCCGTTCGGATTGTTCGAATATGGACGCGTTCGGATTTGCTAATGTGAGCATCTTGTTCGGCAACGACTGTGAGAAGCGCGTTTTTACCGTGGAGACACTTGTTGTGTTTCACATTGTGCATAAGCGCGAGTGGTGTTCCTTCGGGGTCACCTGTCATGAAGATTGCGCTACCTGAGATTTTAACGGGGGGATTTTGCTGGATTTGTTCGAGAAAATTACTAAGCGGAATAGTTTTTTCTCGAAGTCTTACGCGTAAGATCTGTCGACCGCGTCTCCAAGTCGTCATGAGCGTAAACACAATTCCACTGATCACAAGAGGAAACCATCCTCCGTCTGCAATTTTGGTGGCGTTTGCGCCTAAGAAAGATAAATCAATTGTTAACAAAACCAGAAGCACCAAAAGCGTTGCGGGCCAGCTCCATCGCCATCTTTGTAGCGCTACTGAACAAACTAAAATCGTCGTGACTAACATGGTGAGTGAAACGGCAATTCCGTAAGCGGCAGCAAGAGCACTTGAAGAACCAAATTCAAAAACCGCAAAACAGGTCGCTATAAAAAGCATCCAATTAATGTGCGGAATATAAATCTGTCCGATTTCTTCGCTCGATGTGTGAATAATTTTAAAGCGCGGAAAGTAGCCGAGCTGAACGGCTTGTCTCGTTAAAGAAAACAATCCCGAGATTAAAGCCTGTGATGCAATCACCGCGGCCATTGCGGCCAAGATCACGAGCGGATAAAGCGCCCAGCTTGGTGCAAGTAAAAAGAAAGGGTTTGAAACCGCAGCAGGGTGACCAAGTAAAAGTGCACTCTGCCCAAAATAATTCAGCAGTAAACAAGGGAGTGCCACCCAAAACCAAGCTCGCTTAATGGGGCCGGCTCCGAAGTGTCCCATGTCGGCATAGAGCGCTTCTCCACCTGTGACCACGAGTAATACGGCACCCAGTACAATGAAGCCGCTCCAGCCGTTTCCGACAAAGTAGTCATAAGCATAGTAGGGGTTAACAGCCTTGATAACGGTTGGATCTTGTATGATGGCGTTTAAGCCGAGTGCACCGATCGTTAAAAACCAAAACAAAATGATCGGTCCAAAGACCGAACCAATTTTTGCCGTACCGAGGCTTTGACTAAAAAACAATCCGGCTAAAATAGAAATCGTAAGAGGGATAACGAAAGGATCAAAAAAAGGTGTCGCAACTTTTAATCCTTCGACCGCACTCAAAACCGAAATTGCAGGCGTGACGACGCCATCGCCAAAAAGAAACGAAGCGCCGAGCAGTCCTAAATAAAGTAAAAACCTGCTCCATCTATATTTGGAACAAAATCGGGGAGGTGCCGCAAGCGCTGTAAGGGCAAGCACTCCACCTTCGCCTTTGTTGTCAGCTCGTAGAACGAAAAGTAAGTACTTAAGAGAGATCACTAAAATTAAAGCCCAAACAATAAGCGACAAAACGCCTAAAATGTTTTGTGGGGTAGGAGGCATCGAGTGTGGCCCGTGAAAAGCTTCGCGAACGGCGTAAAGAGGGCTTGTTCCGATATCGCCAAACACAATACCAAGTGCTGTCAGAGTAAGTGCATGCGCCGTAGTTTTAGGCGCATCAGAAACGGAACTGCTCATAGAATCAGCTTACTCCAGATGCAAATAACAACAATGACTTAAAGTCTACGTGAGTCGTTTTCTTTTGTCGAGGCTAGCTCGCCTCGAGACAAGATGTGCGACGCATCAAACGCGTGACATTCCTGCGAAGTCATTTCACCATCAAAGAAATCGAAGGAGTTTTCAAATGAGTTATCTTGAAGCGGTGATCTTAGCCTTTGTTGAAGGTGCTACAGAGTTTCTCCCGATCTCTTCGACGGGCCATTTGATTATTGTGTCTTCGTTATTCGGTATTAACGAAGAAGGCTTCGTAAAAGATTTTAACATAATTATTCAAGCGGGCGCGATCCTCTCAGTTTTAGTTCTCTATTGGCGGCGCTTCACGCTTAAGAATGATTTTATGGATTTCTACCTTAAGATTGCGATCGCTTTTTTGCCTGCCGCAGTCATTGGCTTACTCGTTAAAAAGAAAATTGATCTGATCTTAGGGAGTGTCACAGTCGTCGCTTGGGCCCTCATTATTGGGGGAGTGGTGTTGATCTTGTTTGATCGCTATATGGATCGACAAAAAGACAAAAGCTTTAAAACTCTTGAGCAACTCTCAAAACTTGATTGCTTAAAGATTGGTCTCATTCAATGCCTCGCCTTTATCCCAGGGGTTTCAAGAGCCGGTGCCACCATGATTGGGGGTGCATCCTTAGGTTTGGATAAAAAGTCAGCCGCAGAATTTTCATTTTTTCTAGCGGTTCCAACTCTGATGGGTGCAGCAGTAGTTAAAGGGCATTCTGCCGTAGATCGAATTTTGCCTGAACAAGTGGCGATTCTTGTTTTAGGAATTACCCTTGCCTTTATCTTTGCCATTCTTGCGATTCGATTTTTTATGAAGATGCTTGAGAAAACGGGCTTTAGTTTGTTCGGCTATTACCGTATTGTCCTTGGAATCATAATGTTGGTACTAACCCAAAACGGGTAGAGGTTTAGCGATGTTTCATGAACTGATTCAAATGTGGTTTGGCTGGGTAAGAGACTGGGGTTACTTCGGAGTTTTTTTCTTAATGGCACTTGAAAGCACCATCGTCCCCATTCCTTCAGAAGTCGTAATGCCTCCAGCCGCTTATTGGGCAAGCCAAGGCCGCATGACTTTTTCGGGAGTTGTGATTGCAGGAACCTTAGGGAGTTATTTTGGTTCGGCAGTAAGTTACTGGTTTTTTAGATGGGTCAGCACTCCGTTTTTAGAACGCTATGGGCGCTTCTTGTTGTTGAGTCCACTTAAAGTGAAAAAAGCCGAAGATTGGATTAACGGGTACGGACCCTTTGGCGTTTTTATGGCAAGACTTTTACCGGTGGTGAGACATTTGATTTCAATTCCCGCAGGCATTTTGAAAATGGACTTCTTGCCCTTTTCAATCGCAACGCTCACTGGGGCAGGAATTTGGTGTTGGATACTGGCCTGGTTTGGGCAAAAAACTTTAGGTGCAAACCCAGCTCTTCTTGATTCACCTGAAGAGATGGTGAAAACCATGAAGGCGTCACTTTCATGGTTTGCCTTGGCGATTTTTATTATGTTTGTTCTTTATATCTTTGTCTTAAGATTTAAAGTGAAAGCAAAACAAGGGGCGGTTTAACAACCGCCTCAACATGACGCTAAATTAAGCTTTCTAAATTGGCGATTTTTTCTTCGACAATACTAAGACTTCCGAGCCAGAACTTTTCTTCACGAATATCTGCACCCAAATGCTTTTTAATCACGTCTTCGGCACTCATGCGGCCAGTGTCTCGAAGAATGTTAACGTAGGCTTCGTGAAAGTTTTTACCCAAACTTTCCTTGAGCGAATAAATACTTAAGCTAAAAAGATAACCAAAAGTATACGGAAAATTATAAAAGCTGAGATCCGAAAAACTAAAATGCTGTTTAGTCATCCAGTACTGAGCTTCAGTTTGAGTTAAAATGTCACCGTACCATTTTCTCCAAGCTTTCTCTGTGAGGTCGCAGAGTTCAGCGGGCGACAGCGGCCCATGAGCGCGCGCTTCGTAAAGACTTTTCTCAAAATCAAAACGGGCCGGAATATTAATAAGTAAACCCGAAGCTTCAGTCGCGTTTCCCCAGGCAATGGCGAGTTTGCCTTTATCTGAAGCTTTCTGAAAGAGCCGCTCGGCTAGAAGTGTTTCACCAAAAATGGAAGCGGTTTCAGCTAACGTCATCGGATAGCGACTTTCGGGCAAAGGCAAGTCTCGCATCACCCAAGAGTGATACGCGTGACCAATTTCGTGAGCTAAGGTCGACACGTCTTGCATTGAACCCATATAAGATTGAAAAACTCGGGGAGTGCGAGACTTTGCAAAGTCGGTGCAATAAGCGCCGGCCGCTTTGTTTGGAAGAACGCGAGCGTCGATCCAATTTTTGTCGTACATGAGATTTACAAAATCACCCATTTCTGAACTCACGCTGCCGAAGGCTTCCGAAATCATCGCGAGCGCTTCTGAGAATGGATAGTTTGATTGTTGGTCTACAATAGGACTTGGTGCGAGCAAGTCCCAAGGTTCAAGCTTTTCTGTCCCAATGATTTTGGCCATCGCTTTAAGGGCTCGCCGAGGCACTTCGATTTTGGTTTGAACCGCGCTCATCATAGCGTCTAAGGTCGCC
>CAZDFM010000284.1:0-4597 GCA_964504465.1 uncultured Pseudobdellovibrionaceae bacterium
TCCCCTTGTCATTCATATGATTAACATTGGTGAAAAAACAGGCGATCTCGAAAACATGTTAAATCAGGTCTCTGAGTCTTATGACTTTCAGGTGAAAGTTGCTGTTGATGGACTCACAAGTATGCTCGAGCCTTTGATGATTATCCTTATGGGCTGCGTTATTGCGATCATCGTTTTTTCTATCATGATTCCCATGTTTGAATTGTCGAATTTGGGCGGATGATTTAACTTTGTCATGGTAATCAGATCTGCGTAAAACTTAAAAGTTTTCGTCGATTGCAGAATCAAACACGAGCTTATATTGAAGATCCCAGGAGGATAGATGAAACTTAAGGCATTGAGAAACAGCAAAGGTATGACGCTGTTAGAAATTATGATCGTACTTGTGATTCTCAGCGGTCTTATTGGTGTACTTGCAACTCAGGTCACGAAACAGCTGGGTAAAGCGCGCGTAAAGCAGGCCCGCATCCAGATGTCAGAAATTATGAAGTCTCTTGATATGTTCTATACGGATTGCGGCTTTTACCCTTCAGCCGATCAAGGTCTTCAAGCTCTTGTTGAAGCGCCTTCTGAGTGCAGAAATTGGGGACCAGACCCGTATTTAAAATCAGTTCCAAAAGATCCTTGGGGAACAGAATTTATCTATGAATCTTCGGGCGGTCCTCCTACAATTATCTCTTTAGGTGAAGGAAAACGTGAAGGTGGAACAGGCTTGGAAGCCGACATCTCTACGGCCGACGAGCAATAGACGGCAGCTTTAAGTAGCAGACCGGTCGCAGGAGGATGATGGCCGGATTCAAATTAAAATCTCAAGACGGCTTTACTCTTATAGAAGTCATGGTGGTATTAGGAATTATTGCCGCCATGACAGCCATGATTATTCCTCGAATGACAAATAAGAACGGTCAAATGAAAGCCGCCGTTCGACATCTCGGCGTCTTAGCAAAAGAAACCCATATCCATTCAAAACTTTACGGCAATACCTATCGAATCGTGATCGATCTAGGGGCCGGAGAGAATGCGGACAAAGACGAGCCGCAAAGTTATTGGGTAGAACAGTCATCCACTCCTTACTTGTTACCCGAAGATCGAGAATCAATTTTTAAACCAAAAGATGAAGATGAAGACGAAGAAGAGACTGCGAAAAGACCCGCGTTTGAGCCAGCTACCCGTCTGATGAAAGAAAAAAAGCAGCTTCCCGGGAGCTTACGGTTTTCTCAGGTCGAGATTGCGGGACTTGCTCGGCCCATCACAAGCGGGCTCGCCTATATCCACTTCTTTCCGCAAGGCCGAGTTGAGGAAGCGGTCATTCAGCTGAGTATTGGCGAAGATCTCAACTGGAGCCTCACCTTGCACCCGCTCACCGGAAAAGCTGATATAATTACTAAGAAAATTAGTCTTAAGGATATAAATAAAGAATGAAACTCACCTTTCGAGGCAAAAAAAACCAAGCTGGCTTTACACTTTTAGAAGTGTTGGTTGCGATTGGTATTTTAGTTGGGGCCATCATTGTGGTCAGCAACACTTGGGGTGGAAATATGATGCGGGTTCGCAAATCTAACCTCTATAATAATGCCGCCGTTTTGTTGGAGCGAAAAGTTGTGGAGATGCGCGCAAAGTATAAAGACAAAGCGCTCGCAGAAATTCCCGAAGAAGAAAGCGGAGATTTTGGAACAGATAACCCGCTTTACAGATGGACCTTTAAAACTCAAGAGTTTAAGATGCCCGACCTTTCGGCTGTTTTAATTTCGCAAGAGCAAGGTGATGCGAATTTGCTCTCGATGATAAAACAGACTCAAGATTTTATTAGCCAGTCAGTTAAAGAAGGCACTGTTACTATATTTGTTAAAACTCCGAAAAAAGACGTCGAGTTTTCGGTCACCACTTATTTTGTAGACTACAACCAAGAACTTGCCATTGGTGGTGGCGGCGGCGGAGCTGCTCAGTGATCCGTAATGCGAAGGGGTTTACACTTTTAGAGATTTTAGTCGCAGTTGCAATTTTGAGCGTGCTTTCATTTTACACGGCCCAAAGCATTCAAAAAGCGGTACAAAGCAAAGTGAAAATCCAGGGCGATATCGAACGAACTTCAACCTTGCGAGATGCCATTAAGATTATTGAGCGAGACATTCAAACCGCCTTTAACTATCGCGACCCAAACATTGAACTCCATAACCGAGCAGGCAAAGAACGAGAAAAACGGGCAAAGACTCCGCAAAAACCAGGCGCGGACAAAGGGGGCACTCCAGATCCCGCAGACACGCAGACGCCTCCCCCAACAGAGCAGCCTACAACAAATTCTGAGAAGGAACCTTTTCAACCAAAAAAGATGGTTATCCTGACGCACTTTATTGGTGAAACCAGCAGTCTTCACTTTACGAGTCTTAATAATTTTCGAACCCAGCAAAATGCACAGATGAGTGACCAAATGGAAGTCGGATATTTTTTGCGCTCCTGTCGCAACCGCGTGCAGGCGGATCTGTCTAGCCAGTGTCTCATTCGACGAACCTCATCGATAATAGATGATGACGTCACCAAAGACGGCGAAGAGGTGGCACTTATAGAAAATGTAGTTCGCTTTGAAGCGCGCTATCTTAGTTATCAAGAAAATGCCGAGTGGCAGAGCGCCTGGCGTTCAGACGAAGGCGGAGATGATATAACTAAAAATCACTTCCCGCTTGCGGTCGAAATCACTCTCGAAACAAAAGTTCCTGGCGACAATCAAAAAGCCAAAACTTTAGCCATGACAATCGTAGCCGAAATTCGAAATCCAAATAATCCAGTTCCTGAAGTAGCGGAACCAGGCGCAGATGGCACCGTTCCGGCTGGAGGCGATTTTGCGCAGTAGACTTAAAAAACTCATTTTTGGACCGGTCAGAAATCAGAAGGGAATGGCCTTGCTGATGGCCCTGACTGCAATCTTGTTGATGACTTTTATTGCAATGGAAGTCTCGTATGACACAAATGTTGAGTACATTGTCGCAAGCCAACAGGTAAATCGGCTTAAGGCTTATTATGCAGCCCGTGCGGGAGTTGAAATTAGTTTACTTCGTATCCTGATTTACAAAAAAGCAATGGCGAGCTTTGGCTCACAGTTGGGTGCAAATAAATCTATGCTGGACCCGATTTGGTCGTTTCCTTTTTCGTGGCCGCCTATGCTGCCCGATGAGATGAATTCGGTGGAAAAAGACATGATTGCATCGGTCATAGAAGAATCGAGCATGGACACTCAATATCTTGCGACAATTCAAGCCGAGGGCGGCCGAATCGATATCAATGATTTAGCTTCGCCGATTGAAAGTCTAAAGAAGTCGACTCGTGAGCAACTCTTGAAGCTTTTCGACGGGCAAATGCAAAATAATGAGAGTTTCCAGCGCGACATGGCAGGCTTCAATTTTGAAGAGCTGGTGAACAACATCACGGACTGGATTGATGAGGATCAAGAAAGTCTAAATGGTGGTCCTGAAAACAGTCTCTACCGAGGCACCCAGCAAACCGATATGCAAAGTGATTTTATTCCGCCGAACCAGCCTTTTAAGACCATTCAAGAACTGCATATGGTAGCGGGTATGACCGACGAGCTTTATAAATTACTCGAATCGCGCATCACCGTTTTTGGTACCAAAGGAATTAATATTAATTACGCAAACAAAGATGTGCTTTTAGGTTTAGACCCTACCATGACCGAAGAAGCCGCGGATAAGATCATTGCACGCCGAAACACTCCGGCCGAGGGCGGCCCGTTTCAAAATGAACAGGATTTTTTAGGCTTTGCAGAGGGTTTAGGAGTGAACACAGACGCAATCGTTAAGACGGGACTGCCCTTGCTGTTTGATTCTGAATTCAACTTTCTTATTAAAGCTACAGGTCAATTTGCTAACGTCGTGCGCGAAATCGAAGTCGTGACCTATGATTTTGAAAATCTAACGGAACGTTATATCACCATGATGGAAAAACAAGAAAAGGACAAAGCCGGCGACGAGGGAGATACTGCCACTGGACCAAAGACCGTTACGCCTCCAGCATCGGGAGACGATACAGCTCCAAAGGGCGAAGACAAAAGCCCACAAATAAAAATGCCTAAAGGCAGACCAACTATAGTCTACTGGAAGGAAAACTGATAGCATGACCTTAACTAGAGTATGTGCTTAAAATATCAATGTATTTCAAGCCTCATCGATAGACGCCAAGGACGGTTCATCCATGATTAGTATCGGTATTGATATTGGGACATACAGCCTTAAGGTGGCGCAAGTCGAAGACAATCCCCGTGGATTTAGTCTTATTGGGTACAAAGAATACCCGCTTTCACAAGATTTAACTAAAGACAAATCGATAGAAGTTCTTGATATCTTGCGCACCCTCTTTGCTCAATACGATTTAGCGCAAACTCGAATCGTGTTTGGCGAAAAACAAGGAAACGTCAGTTGCCGCTTTTTAGAATTTCCATTTAAAGAACGCCATAAGATTTTAAAATCGCTTCCTTTCGAATTAGAAGAAGCCATTCCCTTTTCTACTGATACAGCGCTTTACGATGCCAAAATCTTAAGCTTTCAAAAAGTTCTCACTTCGGTTCTTGCGGTTACAAACACACAAG
>CAZDFM010000285.1:0-4587 GCA_964504465.1 uncultured Pseudobdellovibrionaceae bacterium
GATGGGTAAAGAGTCGGTTATGGTGCGTTTGCTCGCAAGCGCCGCTCGTGTTCAGCTTGGAAGTATTAAAACTGGTATGCTTGATGATCGCGGTTGGCCTCGACTCATCGAAAAGGCTGCGGCTTTAAGTGAAACAGGTCTATTTATTGATGATACGGCCGGTATTTCGCCCTTCGAAATCCGTGCTAAATGTCGTCGTCTCAAGGCTAAGTACGGTCTTGATTTAATTATGATCGATTACTTGCAGCTTATGGATCTCAAACAAAAAGTTGAAGGCCGTCAGCAAGAGGTTTCTGAAATCTCGAAGTTGTTAAAGTCGATCGCAAAAGAACTGCAAGTTCCCATCATCGCACTTGCTCAGCTCAATCGGGGAGTGGAGGGTCGTAACGATAAACGCCCGATGCTTTCAGATTTACGGGAATCAGGATCAATCGAGCAGGATGCGGATATTATCATGATGCTTTACCGCGAAGATTACTATAATCGCGACAATCCTGACATTAAGGGCATTGCCGAAGTCATCGTGGGTAAACACAGAAACGGTCCAACAGGCACTGTTCGACTTCGCTGGCGCCCGGAATTTGGTATTTTCGAGAATCTTATCACAGGCCCAGATGCACCCATGCCTGACGCTCCCCCACCAGGCAACACTGGCGGCAGAGGTTATCAAGGCCAAGGTGGTCCACGGCCAGCTCCAGGCGGCCGTCCACCCAATTTAGCTCCTGGTAGCGCCTAATCTTCAGACTTCCTGACCTGTCTATTTGTCCAGAAATCGCAGCAAACTGCGATTAACATTGGAAAAAAGCCTAACCGATTGATGCAATCAAACTGTCGAAAATTATAAGACCTTTAGCCCGATTACTGACGATTTGGCTAAGAGGTTTAAGACTTAACAAGGTCACAGAAGAGGAGTCGCCATGGAAGGTGAACTTTTATTAAAAGCACTTATTGATGCCGTTGGATTACCACAGACTTATGTCGCCAACGAACTCAACTCTTTGATGCAAAAGCATAACATCCAAAGAGACAACCTTACTCTCGACCAACTCCGCCCCCTCATAGCGGAACTCGTGCAAGAAACTTTGCTCGAAAACAAACGAGCCCTACGACCCGCATAAAAAAAGCGTACACCCAATCGGGCTTACGCTCTTTCAATCTCACAACTTTAAAGAAGTATTAAGCTTCTTTGCGCTCAACTACGATAGTGAGGTTGGCTTCTAGGCCTTCACCCAATTTAACGCGTGCGCGGTGTTGTCCCAATTGTTTAATGGGCTCAACAAAGATGTCACGGCGATCAATCGAAAAACCTTTTTCTTCAAGTTGATCTGACACATCTTTATTGGTGATGCTTCCAAAGATCTTGTCGCTTTCAGCCGCATCTTTCTTAAAAGTCAAAGTTTGACCTTCAAGTTTTTCAACGATTTCTTTGCGTTGAACAAGAGCCTTTTTCTTTCGAACTTCGGCTACCTTCTTAAGGTGTTCATATTCAGTTACGCGAGTCTCAGTTGCTTCAATCGCCAAGCGACGAGGAAACAAAAAGTTTCGTGCGTAACCAGTTTTTACGTTTACAAGGTCGCCTACTTTTCCAACGTCCTTAACATCTTGTTGCAAAATTACTTTCATAAAATCCTCACTTGTTTCTATAAATCTGTTTATTAACTTCAGCTGGTTTGGCTTTCATCTTTTTACGGAAATCCATCCAGTAATCTACGACCCCGACGACTCCTACAAACAAAAACAGCTGCAATGCTAAGAACACGGTGAGCAAAATCTGCCAAAATGGAGACATTTTAATTTTCCCAAAGAAGGTCGATATAACGGCCATCCCTTGGAAAAAATAAACCAACAGGCAAATATTAAACACATTGATCGCAACTGTATGAATAAAAGGATCTTTAACTTGAGCAAAGGTCCCAAACAAACTTGGGATCAAAATCCAGATAAAGACGTCGGGTACTTTAAAATTCAAAAGGTCTCGGTGAACGGCTGCAGTTGAACCCACTCGTTTTAAAAGCCGACGTTCAAACAACAATGCAAAATAAAGTGAAAATACATAAAGCATAATCACAAGACTTGGCAGCTGTCTTAAAACATCACCAATTCGAACGGGGAGCTCAGGATCAGCCGGAAATACTTTTAAAAGCGGTTGTTCTGCCTGTGCGACCAGACTGTCGAACCACTCTGGGCCCTGATGCGAAAACCAAAACGCGAAGATCCCGCCCGCGACTAAACCTACAATGGTCAGTGCAATGCAGCCGGCTCTAAAATAACTAAAGCCACGTTCTTCGAGATCAGAAAACACACCAATGAGAAGGACTGAGCCAAAATAGATCATGGCGTAGGCTTCCCAACCCACAAGTAAAAATAAAGAAGTGATGAGTAAACTCGTAAGCCAGTAAACGTTTTCACCTGCATACACTCTAAGAGTGCGCAGCACAGCTCCACCCAGCACAAATGTAAGTGCTGTGACGGCTGCTGACCACAATGCAAGTAAAGCCACTTTCCAGGCTACGGGTTTTGTCGACACTTAAACCTCTACTTAGTTTCTGCCGCCACGGTCGCCGCCACGGTCTCTACCGCCGCCGCCTCTGTCACCACGGTCTCCGCGATCGCCTCTATCTCCGCGATCACCACGGTCTCCGCCGCCTTCACGACGAGCTGCGAATGCGGCTTTCTTAGCCTGGTTCTTTGCGTCTCTTTCTTTTTCACGGTTAAGAGTTTCTTGAAGAGCTTCTCTGAAACCTTCAACGTGTTTCGCAAGGCTTACACGATCGTCTAAACGAGTGTGAACATAACGAAGAACTTTATCGTTAATTTTCATAACCCGTTCAAGCTCGGCAACTGCAGGGCCTTGAGCTTTAAAAGTAGAATGAAAATAAACACCACGAGTGGCTTTTTCGATTGGGTTCGCAAGTTTGCGTTTTCCCCAAGTGTCGATATGGTTTACTTCGCCATTGTAGCTTTTCACGATATCGGCATTCTTTTTAAGAATTTGTTTTTGTTCAACTTCTGTTGTGTCGGGGTGAAGAATCACAACTGCTTCATAGTTGTGTTCAACGGATGCAGATGGAGCTAATTCATTAGCCATTTTTTATCCTTATGGTTAAAGCCCTCAAAATCGTTTTTGAGAGCAAGGTTAAGTGGACCCTTGAGGTCCGATATTTAATTGTGGCGTAGGTGTAGCATGGCAAAGGCCCCGACACAAGCTCCCAAAGCCTAGGTCTTAAGCATTAAGTCGTCCCCCTCTAGACCCCTATAAATAATGGGATATACTTAGGTAATGGCACTTTTTTTGACGATTATTAAGGGTCCCCTTGCGGGAGATAAATACGAGGTCTTCGAAGGCCTTAAGCTTGGGCGTACAAAGGGTCATATAAAACTCAATGATTCTAAGTCATCTACCCTTCACGCCATGATTGGGTTTGTCGACGGAAAGTTCATTATCATCGACCAGGGCTCAAAAAATGGGATCCTTGTCGGAAAACAAAGGCTAACTAAAGTCATTCTTGAGCCCGGAGTAGCCTTTTCGATCGGAAATAACTTCTTTAAGGTCGAAAGCGACACCGAAAGACCCATCGCCGAAAAAATCACTGAAAAAGAGGCGCCCAAAAAGCCACGCAAGTCAGAAGACCGCGCTCCAGCTCCGCCACAGGAAGCTCCCCCTGAAGTAAAACGAACGAGTGAGGTTAAACCTCCCGTATTAAAAGAGCAAAATCCAGAAATCCAAGAAGTTACAAGCTTTCCCCAAGGTGACCCACTACCCATAGTTGAGGTCTCAGAACCTGAACGCCGCACTTGGAGCGAGATCTTGGTCATGTGGGGAGAAGAGAACGCTAAGAACGTAGTGAATAAGAAAAAGCCTATTGCGGCTTTTCCTATGGCAATCAATTTGGTTTTTCTCAGAGGAGTGCAAGCAGAAACAACTTGGACGCTCGGATATGGCCCCCGAGTGGCGGGCCCTCGTTCATTGGACTTACCCATTTATGAACCACAAGCACCTGACCCCTGCTTTGAAATTCTTCCCACTGCCACGGGAATTCAATTTAAAACATTTCATGCGGGCAAAGTTCTGCTAAATGGTAATTCAGTTGAGGTCAAAGAACTCAAAGACGGGGATCAGATCAGCATCCTGAACTCTCTCATCGAAGTGGAATTTGTTAAATGATCCAAATCTCAAAAGACTCCGGTTACTTCAAAAGTTTTGATGGAACGCAAATTTATTACGAAGTGCGCGGTGAAGGTCCGCCTATCGTGCTCTGTTATGGTATCGGCTGCATCATGAACCATTGGCAGCATCAGATAAAACGCTTCTCGAAACATTATAAAGTCATAACTTTCGATTACCGCGCTCACCAAAAATCCGAGATTCCCGTCGACCGCGATCATTTAACTCTCGATTATTTTGCTCAGGATTTAAAAGCTCTTTTAGATCATTTAGAAATTCCGAAAGCTAGTATTTGGGGTCACAGCTTTGGGGTTCAGGTTTTAGTGCGAGCATATGATATGTTTCCAGATAAGTTCGAACACATGGTTTTCGTGAACGGGTTTGTTCAGAATCCAATCAAGGGAATGTTTGGAACTGATATC
>CAZDFM010000286.1:0-4572 GCA_964504465.1 uncultured Pseudobdellovibrionaceae bacterium
TAGACTGTTCTCTGGTAATCGAGTTGTATGCCTCTGTAAACTTAACCTCCGCCGCATTCGATAAAGGAATAGTCGCGTTTTGGCTTATCCCAACCGGGAGACTACGAATTTTGTCTAAGTCCGATCTTTCCTTCTCATCCATCCTTATGACGATGGGAAATCTCCTCATCCCTTCATACATATACCCCGCACTCTCTCCAGCTAACGCAATTCCTACCGTTTCAAGTACCTCTTTCGTAGATACTCCAAGCGACTTAAGCATATCTTGCTTAGGGACGATTTGGAGTAAAGGCGAAGTACCTCGAAGTTCCAGCTCGACATCTCCGGCGCCAGGAACTTTTTCTATAATTTCGGATATCTCCGTTGTTAGAGACTGCAAAGTAGCCATGTCATCACCGTAAACCTTAACCGTCACGTCGGCCCTTGTACCTTCTAATATCTCGTTAAACCGCATCTGAATCGGCTGAGTGATAAGATAATTCTGACCCGGAATCTCTTCATTAAGATTATCAATTATAGTGTCCGTTAGTTCGGCCATACTCCTACGTTCACCATTAACTTGCGGCCAATCTTTCATCGGTTTCAAGGTAATGAATGTATCAGACAGATTAACGCCCATCGGGTCTGTCGCGACCTCGGGTGTACCAACTCTGGAAAAAACGGCTTTTACTTCGGGGAACCGTACAATAAGTTTTTCAGATTTCTCTTGAAGCGCAACAGATTGCGACAAGCTGATGTTAACCGGCCTGATCATTTGGATCGCGAGCGAACGTTCGTTAAGCTGAGGTAAGAATTCTCCGCCTAATCTCATGAAAATGAAAAGACCGATGACTGTCGAAATAATACCAACAGCAATTACGATATAGGGCCGTTTCAAACTGCGACTTAAGAGTGGTGTGTAAATTTTCTGAAGCCAGCGCATTAGCTTCGGTTCTTTATCAGTGACGGCGCCCGTAAGTAATAGTCCTGCTAAAGCCGGGACCGTAGTAAATGAGAATATCAAAGCACCCAACACCGCAAAACAAAAAGCCGACGCCATGGGAATAAACATTTTCCCTTCGATACCAACCAGTGCAAATATCGGAAGAAATACTGTAATAACAATTATCTCGCCGAATCCTGCCGCAGTTCTAATTTGGACGGCAGCTTCGTATACAACCTCTTTGAGTTCCTCTTTGTTCAAATTCCGATTTAGAATTACAGCACGTTCATGAACCCTTCGAATGCAGTTGTCGAGCACAATAACTGCACCATCAACGATAATCCCAAAATCTAAAGCACCGAGGCTCATGAGATTTCCTGAAATACCGAACCATCGCATTAATATAAAAGTAAAAAGGAGAGATAAAGGTATAACCACCGCCGTGATTAGAGCGGCTCGTAGGTTTCCTAACAATAAAACAAGAATAACAATTACTAGAGCCGCACCGCTTAGCAGGTTTTTAAGAACTGTATCAATTGTTGAGTTTACGAGTTCTGAGCGGTCATAAAGGACTTCGAGCTTTACTCCCATTGGCAGTCCCTTCTCAATTTCTCGTAACCGCTCCGCGACTCTTAAGGACACCGTGCGACTGTTTTCACCCAAAAGCATCATTGCGGTTCCGATAACCGACTCATCTCCGCGAACGAGGCCCGCTCCCGTTCTTAATTCGGTCGCAAGTTGGACTTTTGCGACGTCGCCAACTGTGACCGTCCTAAAAGTTTCTAATGATTTTATAGGAGCGTCTTCGATTGCCTGAATATCAGCAAACAAGCCTTTTGCCTGTACTAAAAACTGTTCGGCAGTCTGCTCAACATAACCACCGCCGACATTCTGATTGGCGCTTTGTAGAGCTTCTTTGAGGTCATCAAAATGAACGCCATACCTTGCCATCAAACTTATATCTGGCTGCACGTGATACTGCTTTTCGTAACCTCCAATAGTATTAACCTCAGCCACACCCTTAACAGTGAGAAGCCTCGGTTTGATATGCCACTCCTGGACCGCCTTTAGCTCCATAAGCTGACGAAGCCGCTCTTCGCCCGGAGGAGCGGGTTTTTCGGCTTCTACAGCATAATGGAAGATTTCACCTAAACCGGAAGACACCGGTCCAAGCTTCGGAACTATTCCTTCAGGTAGCGAAGTACTAACCGAAGAAAGCCTCTCTGCAACCAATTGCCTCGCGCGGTAAATATCTACTGAATCATCGAAGACTACCGTGACCTGGGATAAACCAAAACGAGTGATCGAGCGCACTTGCTCAACACCAGCCACACCACTCATTACATTTTCAATCGGAAACGTGATCGAACGTTCAATTTCTTCCGGAATGAGCCCACCGACACTAGTATTAATCTGCACTTGGTTATTGGTAATATCTGGCACAGCATCGATAGGAAGATTCTTAAAAGTATAGAGCCCGACGATTGCAATTACTGCTGTCATCAGAAGTACAATGGCGCGGTGGTAAACAGAGAAATGAATGATTCGATTTATCACTTGCGTTCTCCTTCGTGCTCGTCAGTGTGATCTTCGTGCTTCTCATGCTCTTCGCCTTTTTCATCTTTATCAGCATGCTCATGCTTTTCACTTTCTTCATGCTCTTCTGGTTCCGACGAAATAAGATTGATGTGTGCTACTCGCAAAAGCGCTACACCTTTGACGACAATTTCATCCGTCGGTTTTAGTTCTTTCGTTTCAACTAGAAATTCTCCACCTTTTGTTTTACTCAAGGTCACCGCAACGAATTGAAACCAGTTTGATCTTAATATGTAAATTCCCGCCTCATCTCGAATTTCGACGACGCTTTCTTTTTTAAGTCGAACCGTTTTACTGCTCGGAGCCGGAATGGTTTTAATACCCAGATTGATTTTAGCTTTCTCAGATAGCTTTAGTCCGTCATGTTCATCATAAGCTTCAACCGCTTTGCCCGGACCGATCTCCGCTTGAGTTTCGCCCGCCTCGTGCGCACTGACGTTGAAACCATAGAAAAACAAAATTAAAACGATCATTCTCATAAGACCTCCGGACTGAACTGCCCGTTAAGCTGGTAAATACGCCACAATAAATCGAGCGCCCTTAGCTCTTGTTGGTGCTTTGTTTCGATAGTGTCATGAAGCTGCCGATGAGCTTCAATAATCAGGCTGTATGAAACGAGCCCGCGCTTGAATTGATTTTCGAATGCTCGGTGTTCCTTCTCGAGGTCTGATTGGCTGGGGGAAGACACGAGCGCTTCAGTAATTAATTTGTACTGAGTTATTAAGCTTTCGAAAACTTGCTCAGAGGCCATAACTTTTTGTTCCGTTTCAAAAACCGCTATTTGCCTAGAAAGTTCTGCTGCTCTTTTTCCACCTTGGTTCCGATTTAGAACGGGAAGGTCCATTGAAATAGCGACACCAATACGTTCTTCTGTACCAAAACGATCAGGTACTCTCTCATAAGCAGGTCCGATCTTTAAATCGGGCCATGATTGTGCGCGCGCCAAAGCAAGTTCTGCCGCTGCTTCATCGGCCTTGGCTTTAGCGAAACGAAGTTGAGCCGAATTCTGAGAAACTTTATTGTTAACTTCGGGCCATTTCTCTGGAAGCCGGGGAAACATGCTTACGGTTGGTGTTAATTTCTGTCCCATCAACAACGATAGAGACGTTGAGATAGTGCTCTGATCAGCTAAAATCTGTGATTTTTTCTGTTTCTCTTCTTCGAGAGCGTAACGAAAAACCGTTAAAGAAACCTGCTGTTCGGGGTTGAGTTGCTGCCGTCGCCGAAACGCTGAAATAATTCGATCAAATCTAGCTATCGCTTCGGTAGCCAAATCTAGTTCAACATCGAGTTGTCGTAGTCGGCGAAAGGCTTCCGCAGATTCAATCAATACTCTTTCTTTCGTCGTTTGCGCTGAGGCCGCAGCGGATTCTTTATGTAGGGAGGCAACCTTACTTCTGGCCAACCGCTTATTACCCAATTGGATTGGAAGTAAAAGTTCAGTTTCAGTAGAGAATTCCCCCGACGCTCCGCTATCCGATCCAAAAAAGTTCTTACTCTGGAGTTCCGGATTAGTAAAACTCTTTGCTTGTTGAACTTCGGCTCCGGCGACTTCGACTTGAAGGTCAGCCTGTTTAATATCCGGCGCCTTAACCGCTATGCAATTAATCGCCTGGCGGTAGGTCTGAACTGTGCCGCAGGCGTCGGTATCGGCATATAGATTCAAATTAAAAAAAGTAAGAACTACTAACATCGTCCGTCGCAAGCTTAGCGCTGACATAAAACCTCCAATGAATTTTCTTAAGAAACTTAAATTAAGACGTGGTTAGCCTATTGGAGGCCGTTTAAGTCCAGCGATGACTGGCGATAGATAGGAGATATCCGTGCTGTCACTGAAGCCTTTAACAACTATAAAAGGCACTGAATTATTAGTATTAGTAGAGACGAAAATTGAAAAGTGACCACAATGAAAGCAATTTAGACATTGGGTACACGAGCAATCGGCCGCAGGGTCGGTATTAGAGCGCTCACCTGATTCGCTCGTTGCCATTATCGACAATTCGCTTAGGGCCTCATCACCACAGCAGCACTCCCCGTCAGAAAGGAATCCTCCG
>CAZDFM010000287.1:0-4563 GCA_964504465.1 uncultured Pseudobdellovibrionaceae bacterium
GGACGACGGTGTGATGCCTCAGACGGTAGAAGCGATCAGCCACGCACGCGCGGCAGGTGTTCCTATTATCGTAGCCGTTAACAAAATGGATAAGCCGAATGTTAACCCTGAGCGTATTAAGCAGCAGTTAACTGAGCATCAGTTAGTTCCTGAAGAGTGGGGTGGCGACACGATTTATGTGCCGGTTTCAGCACTTAAAGGTGACGGAATTCCAGAGCTTTTAGAACAAATCGCTCTTGTAGCCGAAGTTTTAGAACTCAAAGCAAATCCTAAGCGTTCAGCAACCGGAATCGTAATCGAAAGCCGAGTTGTAAAAGGCCGTGGAAGTGTTGCGACTCTCTTAATTGACGATGGAACATTAAAAATCGGTGAGCCCATTGTTGTGGGCGCAGTATCCGGCCGAGTTCGTTCACTTATGAATGACCGCGGACAGATGATCAAAGAAGTTGGTCCTGGTTATCCTGTTGAAGTAACGGGTTTAGATGGTACTCCAGATGCGGGCGACCGTTTTGACGCCGTTGCAGACGAAGAAACCGCAAGAAAAGTTGCCGAACAACGTCGATCAGAAAAAACTAAGGCAGCAGTTCCATCTTCTAAAATGAGCCTCGAAGAGATTTTTGCAAAAGTAAAAGCGGGTGACGTAAAAGAGCTCGCGGTTATTCTTAAGACCGATGTTGCCGGAAGTATGGAAGCCGTAAAAGGCATGCTTGAAAAAACCGGTAACGCCGAAGTTAAGGCTCGAGTGATTCACTCGGCAGTCGGTGGAATCAGCGAGAGCGATGTTCTTTTGGCCAGCACTTCTGGCGGAATGATCATTGGCTTTAACGTAAGACCCGACATGTCGGCTCAGCGTTTAGCTAAAGAAAAGGGCGTTGAGATTCGCTCTTACACGATCATTTATGAACTTGTAGATGACGTGAAAAAAGCTCTTTCGGGAATGCTTTCTCCAGATGTGGTTGAAAAGGTCATGGGCCGTGCCGAAGTTCGTACAACTTTCAGCGTTCCAAAAATTGGAACGATCGCCGGTTGCTATGTGATCGACGGTAAGATTGCTCGAAGCAATAAGGTTCGTCTTCTACGCGCCGGTGTAGTGGTTTATGAAGGTATTATTTCCTCACTAAAACGCTTCAAAGATGACGCAAAAGAAGTTCAGTCTGGTTACGAGTGCGGTATCGGAATCGAAAACTACAACGACCTTAAAGCTGGAGACGAAATCGAAGCTTTTGTTAAAGAATCGGTTAATCGCGAGCTCTAATGTCAGACGCAAGCCGCCGAGTTCAGCGGGTTCAAAAAGAACTCAACAATATTATCGCAAATTACTTACGATCAAATTGGAAGGGGCCCTGTCCGGGTCTCCTTTCGGTCGCGCATGTTGACGTCATGCCTGATCTTCGTTCTGCCAAAGTTTTCGTGAGTGTAATTTCAACTGAAGAAGATGCAATTGAGCTTTTTCAAGAACTCATCGATGATCAACGCGGCGAAATCCAACATCATATTTCTAAAAATTTACGCATGAAATTCTATCCCAAGCTCAGCTTTAAAGTTGGAACTTACGGGGATCTCCCTATTGCCAGCGAAAACCCGGAGTAATTTTGAGCCTCAACGGATTGTTACTGATCGATAAACCTCAGGATTGGACCAGTCACGACGTGGTGGCAAAAGTTCGAAGACTTCTTTCAATGTCATCAGTGGGACATTCAGGAACTCTTGACCCTTTTGCTTCGGGTCTTATGGTTTTACTTTTAGGCCAGGGCACTAAAGTTTCGGATTACATTTTGTCTAAAGATAAAACCTACGAAGTTGAAGTGCGCCTCGGAATCGAAACCGACACTTTAGATCGCACGGGCACAGTTCTTAAAGAAGGCGCCGTCGATGTGACGCTTGAAAAAATTCATCAGGCCTTAGCCAAATGCCAAGGCGAAACTGAAATCGAAGTTCCCGTTTTTAGTGCGATCAAAGTAAAAGGCAAAAAGCTTTACGACTATGCACGCGCGGGCGAAGAAGTAAAAAAGCCGATGAAGCTCATGCATTTTTATGATCTTAAGCTTTTAGAATTCGATGGCCGTGACCGGCTAAAAGTAAGATTGAGCTGTTCAAAAGGCAGCTACATCCGCTCATGGGCTTTGTGGTTAGGTAAAGAACTAGGTTGCGGAGCAACCGCGCAAGAACTTCGAAGAATCTCATCGACTCCGTTTAATGTTGAAAAAGCCTTAAGCCTGGGTCAACTCGAAGCACTTTGCCTAAAAGACCAAGAACCTCAGTGGACAAGTGAACTCAAAGAAGCCTACATCCCATTAAGCAACGCACTTCCAGACGTTAAAAAAATAACAGTCGGGGACCGTGACGAAAAACTTCTCACGAACGGCCAAATCTCGCACGACATTGCGGCGCGCTTAATGAGCGAACAAAAACAGTGTGTCGCAAACAACCAAATCATTCCAATCCAAGTGATGAGCACAAGCCAACAACTCTTAGCCTTGCTCGAAGCCCAGCCCGGAAAAGGCCTAAAAATCCGCCGCGTTTTTAAAAGCCTCTAGATCGTGGGCGTCTAAGTTTTTGCCACCTAGGCTCCGGTTTTTGGAAATCGCTGTTTTTTGGCCCGAACTCTTTTAGTTCCTTATTCCTAAGCCCTCGATTCTCCAGCGCTATTTTTAAGCTGCTTTGGCCGCAAGGCTGAGTTCGGGTTTTGCTTTAATTCCTCATAAGTTCAAAACAGGAGAGTTATATGAAGTTGCTGCCCTACCTAACATTGACCCTCATTCTTTCGACAGTAGCCCTAGGCGGTTGCGCCCAAGTTGTGACGAAAAACTACGGCAAAGCTAAAGGCGGCACCGTTAAATACTCGAGCGGAATGCTTGCGAGTAAAAACCGTGAAAAGGCTCTCGATCTAGCCAAAGAATACTGCAGCCCTGGGCGTCCCATTTTAACATCCGAAAGTAACAAAAAAGAATTCACAGGCAGAACGACAACTCGTGGCAATTCAAAACGAAATGTTTTAGGAAGCCAATCGTATCAAGAGTCTTATCAAGAGTCGTCAGAGGTGGTTTACATCAACTTCCGCTGCGGAAGTGGCTCCAAATCCCGAGTAGCCAAGAACAAAACAAACTCTAAGACGTCCTAAAATAAGCCCAGTAATCTTGTACGGCTATCATAAGGCGGAAGAGGGTGAGGGCGCCTATCAGGAAAACCCAGTTTGATTTTTTACGGATGAGTTCCCAGGTCCACAAAACAAAAATGAGACTAAATCCAAAATTACCTGCGAGTTCGTCAACCGGCCTTGGTTTAATATCCCAAAAATAACTGCGCGCATCGACGGTGAGGGCCCAGCAACAATCAACTGCGGCTACGAGCAGCAGTAAATAGAATCCAAAGCGCTCCGTTTTTGATCGATTCTTAAGGTCGGGTAAGAAAGAAAAAAAGTCGTTCATTGAGCCGCCACTAGGTTTTCTTAATGACGCTTCCAACTTTAATCAAATTCCCCATCGTATCGACCACGTGAAACTCCCGCATGCCCCAAGGGTGATCTAAAGTTCGAGACACGCGAGGGATCCCTTTGCCTTCCCAGCCAAGCTTCGCAAAAGCCTTTTCCCAAAAAGCTAAATCATCAGTTCGAATATAGGCCGCACAAATATTAGCCTCTGACTCAAACCCATCCCACTCCCCAAAATGAAGCTCAACGTCCTCAAGCCTCATAATCAAATACTTCTCAGCCTCCCGAAAAACCGAAAACCCAACCGCCTCATAAGTCTTCTGCGTCTCCGCAAGCGACCGAGTCAAAAAAATAGGCATAACCGAATTCACAAAAACCCCCAAAAAAGAAAAGATCAAAAAAAGCAGCAAACCGAATGAAAAACTCGAATTACACTCCAAAAGCTCGAAATAAAGACCAAACCTATTTCGAACCAAGGCTTCATCCATAACTCAATTCTTGCCCCTTACCAACTTCTCCCTAATTAAAAAGGATATCGTTCCCTGGGAAGCAGGATGGGAGGCATTACCCAAACTGTGGACCTCTGCCGCCGCCTGGATGGCGGTATCGTTGGCCATAGGCCAACCGGCAGCACGAGCCTGGAGGGCGTGTCCACAGTTTGGGTAATGCCTCCCATCCTGCTTCCCAGGGGCACTCGCATGTCTTTTTTAACGAGCGGACGAGGACCGGAAAGGGACGGAATTCGCGAGCTTAGAGGTTGACGGGCAAGAGGAGACCCCATAGATTGGGCGGATTATTTTAGTCAATACTGGCTAGGCTCCTGGGTATCGATTTGCCGACGGCTCAAGGGGTTAACAATTTGTCCTTTATGGAGGCACACAATGGCATTACAAAAAGCTCAAAAAGAAGCGATCGTTAAAAGATTCCAAACTTCAGAACTCGATACCGGAAGCTCACAAGTGCAAGTGGCACTTTTGACTGCTGAGATCAACGGTCTTGCTGAGCACTTCAAAACTAACAAAAACGATGTTCACTCACAACGTGGTCTGGTTAAAATGGTTAACCGTCGCCGTAAGCTTCTCGATTATTTGAACCGCAAAGAGCCTGATGCCTACACAAAGCTCATCAGCGAC
>CAZDFM010000288.1:0-4561 GCA_964504465.1 uncultured Pseudobdellovibrionaceae bacterium
GCCGAACGTATTCATCAGGCACTCGTTAAACGAGGCGAAAAAGTCGTAAATGATCACATCGCGCTTCGAACATTAAATCATCCTCGCCTAGGGATTAAATCATTGGCAAAGCAGTTTGAAATCTTCGGTTATAAAGCGATGAACGATTATCACTTCACCGAAAAAAAGCTTTATGCCTGGCACTATGAACACCAGAAAGATCCAAGTTATCCAAAAATCTTTATCAGTGAACTTTTGCTAGAGAAGATGTCTCCATATGTTCAGGAAACGATGAATAAGTTGGCAGAACAAGTAACTGAGTCGGATTTAAAACGTCCCGATTTCTCGATGAGAGGTCGCCCATGGAACGTAACCCATGAAGCCTATTTAAAGTTAGCCGAAGAAAGCGAATACGCCTCTTGGGTGGCAGCTTACGGCTTTAGACCCAATCACTTTACGGTCAACGTAAACGCGCTTAAAACTTTTGAAACGCTTCCTGAGGTCAATGAATTTGTAAAGTCTCTTGGGTTCAAAATGAACACAAGCGGCGGCGAAATTAAGGGCTCGCCGTCTGAGCTATTGGAACAAAGTTCAACAATGGCCGAGTCCACTCAAGTTAAATTCAAAGAGGGTAGCTTCCCGGTGCCGGCTTGTTACTATGAATTCGCACTAAGACACAAAAAAACCGACGGGAAACTCTACCAAGGATTTGTCGCAGCTTCTGCCGATAAAATTTTTGAGAGTACCAACCGGATGTAATGTTGAATTTTAGAACTGCATCAAAGCCACTTTTACTTTTAAGTATGGTCATAGGTTTGTGGCTTGTTGCAGAAGCCTTCAATTACGGGCTTGGTTCGTCCACTAAACCTGCGCCATCTCCCATAGGACAAACCCCTTCTGTATTAACCTTTGCTTACGACAACCTCAGATCCGGTTTTGCTTTAAGTACAATACACGCCGACCGTTCGTTGGCGGCTCAGCCGATTAAACTCTCCGCTGGTAAAAACGCATCTAAGTGGATGCCACTTTACATAAATGGATTTGGAGATGGGAAAAAATATTTTCCCCAGCGCAGAGTTTTAATTTTTAGTTCTGAAAGCAAGCTTCTGGCAGTTGATCTCGACAAAGATGAGATTCTTTGGACGCTGACCTTAAAAGAAGGCATTTCGAGCACACCAGTTATCGATCTGGAGCTCGGACGTATATATATTCTGACTCGGACTCTTGGCGACCAAAGAGATTTTCACCATAAACTCTATTCAGTAAGTCTCAATGGAAAATTAAAAAGCGAACTCGATATCGCTTTGCTAGAATTGGTTCCCAAAGCAAAGCGCTCCCACTATCAAGACGTGATTACTCGAATCCATTGTAAAACTGCGCTTGGATTAAACCGCAGGGTAACCCCACCTTATGTCTTTGTGGGTTGTTCCATTGCGACAAAAAGCACTCCAAATGAACAGTATGCAAGCCAGCAGGGGATTCATGGGTTTTTAGTTACAGCTCATACCGATACTCAAGGGGATTTTGAGCAAAAGAATTCTGTTAAAGGATTTCTCACAAGTGAAATTACCGATAATCCTATGACGGGGTTCGACACTGGAATTTATAATTTAGGATCAAGTCCCTCTGTTCTTGATGACGGCTCTCTTCTACTTGCAACTGGGAACGGGCCTACATTTTTAGAATCAAATAACTTTGGTTGCTCTGTGGTGAGACTGGATGGTCATAGCCTTTCGCCTAAGATGGCCCGAAGTATTAACGGGCGCGGTTACAATGAGTGCTGGTATCTCAATCTTGAACTCTCAAGTTCGGCTGTCGCGAATCTACGAGTCGACAATTCTTATATTTCGACTGTCTTGAGAAAAGACGGAAAACTCATGATCTTTGACCCCGATAAGCTTGCAGAGGATCAAAGCTTTGGCGAGTTTATTGTGGGCCAAAAGCCATCCTACGGTCAGCCCGTCATTTTCAAGAATAAAAACAACAACGCGCAAGTGATGATTGTCGGCCACTCTTTTGGAAAAACAGTAAACCAAAATGTGGTTTATGTTGGTACACAAGGACTGAAAGATTTGCCGTTTCAAGAATCCTTTAGATGCGTGGGTTTTCTGCTTAAAGATGCTTCTGCATCAGAAACTACGGCCTTGCACCTTCTCTACTCGGGTCCACTTCGAAACCATTACACCAACGCTCTTTCAAACGGAAAAATACTGAGTGAACTAACTTCATTCAGTTCTTCAAGCTTTGGGCATGATGGTTCAGGGAACGAAAAAAAAGACATGTGGGCTCCTTACCAAATAACCAGCACGCTAGGGTTTAGTGCGGAAAGTTCCGATTTAGAAGGACTTGCGGGTTTCGAGCTAAAAGCGCTTTCGGTTAAACCTAACCTTCGTTCGCGAATGCAGAGTGAGCCTGAACTCGAAACGATTCAGGTTTTGGCTCCCAAAAGTGAGGATCAAAGTTGCAAGCCTCCTCAAGAAAAATGGGCTCCCCTTTATGAGCTTTATCAAAAAGAGGAATTCGGTTTGGCTGAAGGGCTTTTTGTACATTCTTTCTCGAATCGATCAGGAAAGTTTGAACAACATTGGCAATATCGAAACCAAGATTGGGTTCCACAACGCTCTCACAACGTGGGAGTTATAAATGAAGCCACTAGTGCGAGCGGAATCATCTTTACTGCAGATCAGAAAAAACCAGGCCAGAAAGAAAGTTCGCTCCTTGTTTTACTAAACTCCGAAACCGGCACGGCCATGCTGACTCAAGACTTTTCTAGAACGTTACACTTTTCAATGCCACTGGTTTTAGATGACCTGATTTTTCTACCCACTCGCGATCAAGGGATTAAAGCTTTTCAAATATCGCCGAGCCAAGGGTTTAAAGCCTTTTTAGAGAATTCTCTTCTTTATTCGTTGATTCATAAATTATCGAAGCTAAAGCCGACTTTCACTTCAAAGTGATTTACACCGGGTTCGTTACTTAAAAGCTTTTGCAGTGTGCTTTTATACCTCTGATCTTGAGGTGCTAAGGCGATCGCTTGTTCGAGGTCAGCGATTGCGGCTTCACGGTTTCCACTTTTTAAAAGGTTCGAGGCCCGATAATAATATCCTAAGGGCGACTGCGGATTACTTGCGACAAAAGCATCGGCCGCCTCTGGTTGTCCACCAAGTTGGGATACTAGAAGCTCGATTTCTTGCAGTTCATAATCTTGGGGATTCAGTCGCCTTGCATTTTGGGTCGCAGTTGCAACTTGATCGATTATGTCTGAATCTTTCATTTGCGGCATCAAAGATGCGACTAGAGCTTTTCTTGCAGCAAAAAACTGGGGCTCCCGCTCGATCAGCACTTGGATCATTTCAACATTCTGATCCCAAGCATCAGTCCCCGGCTTTGACGACTGAAAACGCGCCATGATTTTGTTCATTAGTAGAGGTAAACTCATGGCTCGATAATCGGTTCGGTCGGCCGTCACTTGATCAATTTTGTTCATTCGGTACATCGCAAGCGCCTGCGAACACTCGGCTTCGCTTGCGATTTTATGTTGCTCAGGAATATATCTGCAAGCTGCATAAAACGCGCTGACTTGTTCTGATTGTAGTTCAAATTGTTCGCAAGTTGGATCAAGTTCAAAAGCTCCCGAGTTAAAATCCAAAATCAGTTGGTCTAAGGCGGTGCCTGCAATCCTTTCGGTCTGCGATGTGCATTCAATAGGGGGAAGTGCTTCTTCGGGCTCCTCAGGTGCTGCTTGAATTTCTTCGCGTGCAATAGGCTGATTTTGAAGAGCTTTAACTGTCAGAGGCTGTTTACGGACTTGAGGCACCTTAGTCGGTGGAGGAGTTACGGTAGGTGCTATGGCTGCTTGAGCCGGCTGTTCGTTTACCTCAGACATCCAACGCCAAAGGGAGTAGCCACCCCAACCTAAAAGCAAAAGAGCGACTAAAATAAAAACGGGCATGATTTTCTTCATGCCCGAATCTTATTTGGCGCCCTTTAGATGTCAACTGAAGCCGTTATTTATCGAGGAACGGATGTATTTAGGCGGATGCAAGTTTTTGAAAATAGGCTTTCATTTCGTTGTTATTTTCAAGAGCGGCACATCTTTTAAAAATCCGGGCGGATTGTTGAGGTTGCCCTAGTTTCTTGTAAACAGCCCCCAAGCAAGCCAGTGCTCTCAAAAAGTTCGTCCGCAATCTTACACATTGCTCTAAATAAAGCAGAGCTCTTTGTGTGTCCCCTTGAATCCAGAAAAGATGTGAGCCCAATAAGAAGAGCGCATGCACGTTTTTGGGAGAGCGCCTGATAATATTTTGTAAGGCAATTTCTCCGAGATCGTTCACCTCTCTCGAAAAGTTAGATTTTGCCTCGACCACTTCCATATACTCAGCACACTCAACATTGTCCGGGTCATCAAGAAGTGCATGGGCCAAAATGCTTTTAATTTTACTCGAGGGTCCATCGGCTTCGATTAAAATTTTTGCGTACAATAAGGCAAATTTTGGGTTCTTAAGTAATTTTGCATTCGACTTTTCGGCCGCTTGAGTTAACACAAGAAATGCTTGATAAAGTTAGTTCCACTCATAAATTG
>CAZDFM010000289.1:0-4558 GCA_964504465.1 uncultured Pseudobdellovibrionaceae bacterium
AAGAGTCTGTGAATCAGAAAGAAGTTCGGCTGACGGCCCTAGCCGGAACTCAGAAAAGCGAACTGCTTAAGATTTTTCTTAAACATAAACTTGCGCCGGCCTTATTTCTATCGGGCTTACCCGGCGATGTCGGCGGCGGTGTCGTCATGAACGCAGGAGTCAGCGAAAACGTCTCTCCTAAAGAGTTTGTTGAACTCGTAACTTGGTTTGAAGTCATCAAAGAAGCGGGTGAGAACTTCGAACTCAAACGCTATCAGCACAAAGATATTCAGTGGCATTACCGGCATACTGAAGGTTGGCAGCCAGGCATTGTCGTCAGGGCCGAACTGCTTTGGCCAAATGAGCCCAACAACGAAACGATGAAAGAAGTTAAGCTCGCCACGCGAAACCGCTTAATGAAGCAACCGCTTAACTTTCCAAGTTGTGGCTCCGTTTTTAAGAATCCTCCTGGCCATAGGTCGGGGCAGTTGATCGATCAGTCGGGACTCAAAGGTTTCACTATTGGTGGTGCTCAGGTTTCTGAGAAACATGCCAATTTTATTATTAATATCGGAGGGGCGACGGCCTCTGACGTTCATCAAGTCATTCAGCACGTGAAGAGCACCGTCAAAGCGAAATTCTCTGTCGAACTTCAAACTGAAGTCAGATATCTCGGTCGCTGGTAGACGCAGCTCTTTTTATCGTTCAAACTAATTGAGTACAGCAGAGAGAAAGTGATCGCAGATGAAGAAAAAGAAAGTAGCCCTCCTTCTGGGTGGGATTAGTTCAGAACGCGAAGTAAGTTTAGTTACGGGTAAAGCCTTTGCCGCTGCGCTTGACGAATTAGGGTACCCGTACCGAATTATTGATGCTCAAGCGGACCTGCCTCAGCAACTTATGAACGACCGGCCTGACGTGGCTTTACTTGCGTTACATGGTAAGTATGCCGAAGACGGCGCTGTACAAGGAATCTGTGAATATTTAAAAATTCCTTATTCGGGTTCGGGTATCTTGGGTTCTGCACTTTGTATGGACAAGATTATCGCCAAACAAATTTTTCAGTCGAATGGCATTCCTACGGCTGACTCCGAAGCCGTAGATATCCGCAAAATTGACATAAAGTCTTTTAAGCCAAAATTAAAAACACCTTTCGTTGTAAAGCCCTCGCGCGATGGCTCTAGTATGGGCATTAGCATTTGCAAAGATCTTGCAACTTTGCCTGAGGCCTTAGAGCTGGCTTCTAAATTTGATTACGAAGTTTTGCTTGAGTCCTATCTTGAGGGACCTGAGATAACAGTTCCGATTTTAAATAATCGCGCTCTTACTCCAATTGAAATTTCTCCGTTTGAGGGTTTTTACGATTACAAGAATAAGTACACTGCAGGAAAAACCGAATACATTCTACCTCCGCGGGTAGATGCAAAAGTCCTCGAAGAAGTTAAGACGCTGGCGCTCAAGGCGCATCAAGTTTTGCGTGCCCGAACTTATTCACGTGTGGATTTTCGCCTTCATCAAGGCCGACCTCACTGCTTAGAGGTCAATACACTTCCGGGTTGCACTCCGACTTCACTTTTGCCGAAATCTGCAAAACATGACGGAATTTCGTTTGCCCAAGTCATCGAAACATTGGTTGAGAAGGCTGGATTGGATTATGAAGGCGTTAAGTAGAGTCGTCATTATTTTAGTAGGTTTGACTTTTGGGAGCCTGCTCGGCTACCACGCCTACAAAATGAAGTGGATGCAAGTGTCTTCGGTAGAGCTTTCGCTTGCACCTGAGTCGCATGAAGAAGCTTTGTTTGAAACCATTCAAGGAAGTATCAGCGATAAGTTGAGTCCTTGGAGAGGGCAGTGGCTTTGGAAAGCAAATCTTCGCGATATTCACCAGATGGTCCTATCAGATCAGCGCGTTCAAACCGCAAACGTCTCGCGTGCTTTTCCTAACCGAATTCGTATAAGTGTTGTTCCTCACCGAGCTATTTTTGGTTTGCTTGATACAAAAGGGCGGGTACATCCCATCAGTTCCGACGGAACAATTTTGCCCTCTGTGAGTACAGCCGAAGTTTTGGATTATCCGTTGTTAAGGGGACTGCAGTTTTTTGATAGCCACGAGCTTCGGCTAGAGGCCACAGAGTTATTTAAAACTCTGCCTGAAGAAGGTGTTTTCTCGCAGGAGAATTTGTCAGAAGTCAGATACTCGCCGCGTGAAGGTTTTAAACTTTATCTCATAAAACCAGAAATCCAGGTTTTGGTCGGAGAAGCCCAGCTTGGCCCTAAAACTAGTCGAGTCGAGCAGGTGCTTCGCTACCTTGAAAGCCGTAATGTTAAAGGCCGAATAGTGGATGCGCGTATGGCAGGTAAAGTAGTCGTCAAAGTACGCGAATAGACTTGAGAGTTTTGCTCGTTGATCCGCTCAAATAAGAGCTAAAAAAATCGTCTCAATCTGCCGATATTTTCAATATGATACTAGTGTCGCGCGCATTGATCGCGTTTCTACCTTTCCTAATAAACTCGCCAAGTTTCGCAAACGAAACTGTTAGCAATATTCCGGTTCCGCGAGAATCAGTTGAGAATTTACAGAACGTCCTCGACCGGCGTGTTGCCAAAGGCAGCAATCAGATCGAAAAAGAATTGAACTGCGCACGAGAGCGTCTCATGCGGCAAGAGCTGACTCTCAACAGTGACGCCGACCCTACAAATAACGTGACGCCGAGTTTGTTAAGCGGAGACCAGGCACACTGGGACTGCATGCTTAAAAACCTATCGCCTCATATGCTTCGAAGTTTCGAAAAATTTAAGCTGTTGGGTAACGATATAGAACGCGCGCTTTTTCTCTCGCATGTAGTGGTCGAGTCGGGCGGCTTTCAGCATTTCTCAGAAACTAAAAGTTTTCAAAAGTATCAGTGTGTAGAAGGGCTCGGCGAAGGCATTAGCGCGGGCAATACACTTATGACCCAAGTTATCGTGGCAGACCAACAGGATTCAAAATTTGGTAAAGGCTCGGGCGCAGGTTCATGGAGCATGGGGAGCAATCGAGGTTTCGGCCCGATTCAAATCACGGGTTGTAGCAATCGCTTGTCGGTGATTCATTATTTAAATCAGTTTTATCGTGACCCCAATCTGACTCCTACCTGGAGAGAAAATTGGACTTACGGTCGAGATGGCGAAAAACAAATTATGGGCAATTGCACAGAGTCTCAACGTAACGAATTTATTATCAGTTACGGTGTAAGCCAAGAAATGAACGCCAACTTATATGGGGCATTTCACGATGCAGGTAATTTGGGTTTGGTTGGTGGGACTGTAAATGACCCCGTAACAAACTTAAAACCTTCAAGCGTCGAAATTCCTCCGATGACTCCGCTAAGTTCTACTGAATTTATGTTTGATGCCTCACTGGCCTATTGGAAAGGCCGAAACCAAGAGCTGATTTCAAACTTAAGTTCACCTCAGGATCTGTACACTTCAGAATGTAAAGAGCAGCATTACCGAGGTGAGAGAGATGATTGGCAAAGCTTGGCCGTTCGATGTTCTACACGTCGTATTCGCGGTCTTACTGCAAACCAAAAAGACCTTCTAGATAGCTCCACCAAAACGCGAACTCGCTACTTCCGCGAACTCGCTGCTTGCATGCAGTAACTTCCAATTTAAAAAAATCGTGTGACCTAGACCTCGACCTCGCACAAAAACTCAGCAACAAAACTGCGCGTAGATGAAAAAATAAGCAGCGAAAACTCGTCGACCAAAGGCCAGTCGAGTCGCGTCATCCCTGTAAAATTGTGAAAGAAAGTTGTTGTCAGACCGCGTAATGGCTTCTAGCCTTTTAATAGGGAACTGGATCTAGACAACAGTCGCATCAACTTGAGGAAGTGCATGTCGAAATCAACTCAACGAAGCCGAACATTAGCTGGACTCGACATTGGAACAACAAAAGTCACTTGCATCATAGCGAATGTCGGACCCGACGGCGTCGATGTAGTCGGTGTCGGAACGGTTGAAAATCCGGGTATGAGACAAGGTGTTGTCGTCAACATCGAAGCTACTTCTGAAGCAATTAGAAAAGCAAAAGAAGAAGCCGAACTTATGTCAGGTTTGCCAATTAGCAAAGTCTGGCTTGGAGTCGGTGGTTCGCACATTGAATCTTTTGATTCTCAAGGCATGGTCGCGATTAAAAATAAAGAAGTCACAGCCGACGATATCGAGCGCGTGATTGAAGCTGCAAAAGCAATCGCAATTCCCAATGACAGACAAGTGCTTCACGTACTTCCAAAAGAATTTAAAATCGACGGACAAACTGGAATCAATGATCCAATTGGTATGTCAGGTATTCGACTCGAATGTTCTGTACATATAGTGACAGGTTCAAACTCTGCAGTACTCAATGCAGTGAAGTGCACACAAAAAGCGGGCCTTCATGTAAACGGCCTTGTCCTACAGCAACTCGCGAGCGCTCTTGCTGTAGTCAGCCCTGACGAAAAAAATCTCGGCTGCTGTGTTGTTGATATGGGCGGCGGAACTTGTGACTTGATCACTTTCTCCCAAGGCAGCGTCACTCACACAGATGTTATTCCTGTCGGTGGAC
>CAZDFM010000290.1:0-4535 GCA_964504465.1 uncultured Pseudobdellovibrionaceae bacterium
CGCCGCACATTTCGATGGCCCAACAACCAAAAGGTTGTGCGGACACTGTCGATGGCCTTTCACAAATCGAAGGTGGAATTGAAGCCATTCGTAAAAAAACTGGCGTGAAAAATATTGATGTTGAAACACAGTTTGTTCAAATTCCCGAAAACGGAAAGAAAGTCGAAGGCGAATTTAGAGTTTATGTAGGTCGCGGCGGCGAACTGAAGATCGATTCTAATTTAGGAGATTTTCCCACAGTAATTTGTAGAATCAATGGTGGAATACAAGCCCATATTTACCTCAACGGACTTCAAGCTATGATGGCCGGTAAAGATCACGTTGTCCTCACTCTTGTAGGTAAGAAAAAGGGTGTCGTTGAAATGACTGATAATCTTCCAGATAAAAAAGGCGATGCTCCAAGCGTACTCTTTAAGCCCGTATTCTAACTTTGATACAAAACCAGTCTCATAGCTACCTAGCTGAATTTGGTGCGCTTTATTGAGACTGGTGTTAGAGAATCCCTCACACCTGTAAATACCTTATACACCTATCTCCATTATAGCGCCCTTTAGGGGGACCGCTTGTTGCTTTTATGAGGGTTATGAAAACACCTCGGATAAAAGCCCTATTGACCCTTTTATTACTCATTGTAGGGCCCACTATCGTCTTAGCCGCGACCACGGTTGAAGGCGTCGTTATGGCGCCTGCAGCCTATGTTTATTCAGATTTTGAAGGTCAACCTGGCAAGGCATTCCCCATGGGTTCGCCGATTGAAGTGATTGCGGTCGACGGCTATAAATATCCTAAATGGGTTCGAGTTCGCGTAAACGGCGAAGATGGCTGGATGCGTATGCCTGATTTAACCACGCCTAAAAAATATCGTAGATTTGTGGGCGAGCCACTTGCGCAAGCGATTCCTCTACAGACGGATACTCCGGGTTTATCAAGCATCAATCCTATTAGTGGCTCAAATGTAACGACTTCAAATTTGCCTCATATTCCGGGATCGCAAGTTCGCCAGACTTATGATCCGGCTCACCCGGAAGCTCAGATTTTAAATGTGCCGGCACCCAATTGTGAAGCACCCGCCACACCTCGCCCTGGCGTCTTGTTTACTAAACCAAACTCTTTAAACCTAAGAAAATCGGGTTCAACCGATTCTGAAGCTTTAGGAAAATTCCCTCAGAACACAGCGGTTCAAACTCTATGCGCGAATGGCCCGTGGACACAAGTTTCGGTCGACGGCCAAACTGGTTGGATGAGAAATGACTATTTAGCTCCGAGTTCAACTGTGGCGCCAGCAGCTGTTGCCAGTTATGCTCCTGCCGGTGGCTCCCTGACAACCGCGACCACGATGCTGACAGGTTTTAGTGCACAAACACCAATGCTTCCACCCGCGGCTCTTCCGTATGCGCCTGCAGGCCAACCTGAATCGGTTCAAAGTTTAACGCCTGTCGCAGTGACTTCAACTCCACAGTTTATTCCGCCTGCGAGTGTGGGAGTAAATCATTGTATTGATTCTTTGAATCCGCAAAACCAGGCCGATCAAGAACTTATCAACGAACTCCAGCGCGAACTTCAAGTGACGACTCTTCACAATGCTCTCTCAACCGACTCACAAAGCGGCACTGCATTTAAACTCTCGCAAGTCGGAGAAAGCATGATCGTTACGATCACCAATCTCCCAGAAACTGCCCGCGATAATATTGCAAATGGACTAAGCCCTGCGATTAAGCTTGTCACTGACGAACGCGCGGAAGTCGACAAAGCCATTGCCAGTGGCCAGATTGCTTTTGAAGTTGGTCAACTCTGCCGCCGAGAAGGCCACTTTTCAGTGAGCCTAGAAGGTGTAAATGCAGCCAAAGGAAGCCTTGGTGAGTTGGCGTTGCAACCGGCACAAGGCCGCATGCTGATTTCGGGAAATATCGGTCCAAAAGGTAAAGCTCCGACTATTCAGATCAACAACTCTTCGTTTACAACGCGAGTGACACAATAATATGAAAGCGAAACAAGAAATGCACTTTAAGACTCTACACGCGGCACTTACTCTTCTTGTCGCAGCCTCTTTCGTATTTGCTTTTCAAGCAGATGCCGAAGCTAAAGGTACGCCCCCAGAAAAAAGACTGAGCAAAGAAGCCGACGCTAAAAGAAACTGGAACCGCTTCGATGTTAAAAAAATCGCTTACATGAATGATATGTTTATTCCCGAAGTCGAAGGCCTCTTTTTAAGACGCAACAGCGAGACCTTTGTGCCCGCCATTCAATATTTTGGTCGGCCCATTAAGAAAGATTTTGAAACTGATTTCAAACACATCACACGCGATGTGCTTTCGAAAATTAACGACGAGGGAAAACTTCCCACTTATGTTAAGCCGGTTCAGGATAAAACGAGTGTCATCGTAGTTAAAGGCCAAAAAGTAAAAGCGCGTTACTTAGAATACGAATACCAAGGTCAAAAACGAACCAAAGTGACTTGCTTCACTGCCATACAAACAGGCAATTCAATTCACACCTTTTTTACCCAAACTAAAAAAGGCACCTTTAACGAATGCCAAAAAGAAATGCGCGACGTAGTGAATTACATCTAGGGGTATCCAAAATCGAGTTCCGATTCGGAACTCGGTCAATCCTAAAAAATTTTAATTTAACCCCTCGTCTACAAGCTTTAAGGGCAGATAAAAGCTCTTGATTTTAAAGCCCTCTCCCCTTAATTTGACCTTCTCTTCAATGAGAAGTCGGATCGTAGCGCAGCCTGGTAGCGCACCACTTTGGGGTAGTGGGGGTCGCCGGTTCAAATCCGGCCGGTCCGACCAATTTTCTGTTTTGATTTTTCCTGTGAATCCAAAATCCTAAGAATGTTTGAATAGTTGATATTACTGAAGTGGGCCTGGCGGCCTGAGGTCTTTGTTTCGCGAAATTTTCGGGGATTTCGGTTGGGTGCTACTTTTTTGCTACTGGGTTTGCTACACGGGGGATACAGGTTTCATGGCGATCCGAAGAATTTATTTAAAATTTTTGGCTAGAGCTTGAACTGTATTTTAGAAACGGCAATAAATAGGATGAATTTAATCGAGAGACGACTTCGAACCGGCTAGAAATGGCATTTAAAAATATGTATTTTCTACTTCAACAATGAAGAGTTAAAAAAAATAGGGGGCCTATTTGAGTGACCATGATTTATCAGATCGTGATTCAAAATATTTCGTGAGTGGCGATACCTATAACTGTCCTTATTGCAATCGCAGAAATATTAAGTATAGCATTAAAGAGAGTGGATCTTTTGATTGGAATAGAGACAGAACCGCACATTTCTACGTAGTTTCTTGCTCCGATTGTAACTATAATTCATTTCACCTTTCATGGTATAATTTGGCAAGATCTCCTAATCGCCAAAAAGAGTTTATGACAACACCCACCCACCAGTCCTATCAGGAAAATCCGAATGCACCAATAGGTCACGGTAGAGTAGAAAAAAAAGAGAAAATTCAGCTCGAAGGCTATGAAAAAGTAGAGCTTGACGACGTTTTTTTCTATCACCAACCGACTTCATTTTTCACATTAAACTCCCTCATTCCATCCGCTGTACGAGAACCTCTAAATGAAGCCCAAAATTGTTTAAAAAACAATTTCTTAACTGGCGCATCTGCTGGACTTAGAAAAGCAATTTATAAACTGTTAAAGCACGAAAAAATTGCGTTCCAAAACGAAGACGGTAATTACATCACCTATAATCAACGAATAAAACTTTTATCTCAAAAATTTCCGAATATTGACCAAGGCTACTTTCATGACCTTGAAGACATTCAAGGACTAACCAGCCAGGAGTTGCATGAGAATGATTGGGAAGATCTCAAACCAGGGACACTTCGATTTTTGCTAGAAGTCACGCAGCAGTTACTTAATGACATGTATGTTGTTCCAAAAGAAAGACAAAAACGTAGACAAAAGATTATAGATCTCAAAAAGATCGCAAAACCTATAAAAATAAATGGCAAGGACAAAGAAAAATGAATTTAGAGAAAGTGATTATTCCCGTCCTCTTTACGCTAATTGCCTTAACAATATCTGTTATTTACCTTCCTCAACAAAATCATAAGGCAAGTCGACATACTACAGATCTACCTCCTGACAAAATCTATAGACTCAAAGAAGAAATTGAAAGCGAAGGCGGACCCTGGACAACTGAGGAAATAAAAACACAATTCCAAAGCCAATTTTCTGCATCCCAAAAAGAAAGTGACGCGCTTGATAATTTGCTAGCTGCTAGATCTTTGCCTCCAGAAAAGCAGGAGGAGATAAATAAGCAGTCTTTTGATGATTACCTTGAAGAACAACTCGATACAATATGCAACGGAGGAACATTTGTTAAACTATCAGCAATAGGCCTATTCACAATTTCAATGCTTATACTCAATACTACTATTAATCATTTCCTTTCTTTCTTTCTCTCTAAAAAGTGGCCATTAACCTAGAGTTAAACCTACTATTGATTGGGTTGAAAACTCTGAAATATTTGGAATCGTTGAATTTACACCTCCAAGTTCGTCGGTAAT
>CAZDFM010000291.1:0-4530 GCA_964504465.1 uncultured Pseudobdellovibrionaceae bacterium
TCTTTGGCGTGGTCTAAATGCATGGCGACCGCGCCACGAGTTTTTGTGAGATGTGTTTTAAGTTCAGGATTTTTTGCACTTGGGATTAGATTTTCATCCAAAGTTTTTAGCGCGCTCTCGTGCATTTTTACTTGTTGTTCAACGTAGGCACGGTCGAAAGCAGCTTTGTCATTTCCTTTGAGTTGGGCGTTCTGGCGTTTTGCATCTTCTTTTAACGATTTTGCGAGGTCGCTTTCGTCTTCTTCAAAGTTGTTCTTCTTAGCCAGCGTTTTAGTTTCTTCTTTATTCTTTTTGTGCTCAGCGTTCATTGTCTTTGCGAAATTTTTTACATCTGCGTGCACAGATTTATTTTCTGCCATTTCTGCAGCTTCGATTTCACCTTCATTAATTGTCATCAAAACTTTTACAACTTGGCGTTCAGTCAGGGCCGGTTTATCTGCGGCGAAGGCACTCAATGAAAAAAGCATAGAAACCAGAATAAATAATTTTGTAAGCATAAGCTCTCCTTGTGGTTAAGACTGCCTTAGAGATAACTCGGTACGATTTTTGAGCCCACTGGTTTAATGATAAGTTTTAGACAAAAGTCGCTCGGGACTGTCTCAAAACCAGACCCCCTGCGCTGTAAATTCCGAATAAAAACTTTTCTCTGGGGCCCTAATGCTTTACAGTATTACAGATGTCTAAAAGAAATATGTTTCTCGTATACGCGGCCGCGGCGGTGTTCCTTATTGCCTCGGTGAGTCTAAGTTTTTATTTTGTTCCCCGTGCGGAGTTTCAGGCTGAAGTAGCGCAAGTTGCAGAGCCCTTGCCTGTTCAGACGGTTGAAGAACTTTACCCCTATATTATCGCACCACGCTCGACTTTATCTTCAGTACTCACAAACCTTGGCGTGAATCATCAAGTGATCCACCAAATTGTTGAGGCGGCAAAGCCTGTCAGTAATTTAGCCAATCTTTTACCCGGTACACGTTTTCAGTTAAAACATGAGCCCGGCATTGTAGATTCCCATTTGCCAAGCCTTACGAGTATCAAATTTTGGTTCTCGCGTGTTGAAAGCCTTGAAATCAAAAAAGTAGATAATGTTTGGGTTGCCGAAAAATTTACTGAACCGATAGAACTACGCACCGTCACGTTTGCAGGGAGTGTCAGTACAACTATTTGGGAGTCGGCTGTTGCGGCGCAAATGGATCCGAGTTTGATTTCAGAACTTGCTGAAGTTTTTGCTTGGCAGGTCGACTTCGCGCGAGAAGTTCGAATACACGATCGCTGGAGAATTTCAGTTGAACAAAAAGTTGTCAAAGGTGAGCCCATCGGCTGGGGATCTATATTGGCAGCGGAGTATGAAAATCAAGGTCGGCTTCATTCGGCAGCATTGTTTCGCGTAAACGGCGAATCGCGCGGTTATTTTGCTCCCGATGGAACAAGTCTTCGCCGCATGTTTTTAAAAAGCCCGATTCGCTACGGCCGAATTTCTTCACGCTTCAATCGAAAACGATTTCATCCGATTCTAAATGTGTCTCGAGCGCACTTGGGAGTTGATTATGCTGCTCCTACGGGAACTCCGATACGTGCGGTAGGTAATGGTGTCATCAGCTCTGCCGGCTGGAGTGGTGGCGGCGGTAAAGTTATCAAAATTCGACACAATTCGACCTACAGCACGGCCTATAAACATCTTAGTAAATTTGCCCCCGGTATTCGAGCCGGATCGATCGTCACACAAGGACAAACCATCGGTTACGTGGGATCAACGGGTTTATCAACGGGACCTCATTTACATTTTGAATTCTACGCTGGTGGCCGCTTTGTTGATCCTTTAGGGCAAAAATTTCCGTCAGCTGATCCCGTGCCTCATGATCTTTTGATGCAGTTTCAGGCCGATGCTGGAACTCATTTCAAAACTCTTCCTGACTGGGGTGATGTTCATGTGACTCGCAGTGAACCCGCCCGGGATACGGCTTCTAGCAAAAATCTTTAATTTGCCTAAAAGCCCCGCATCTCATAGGGTGGGGCCCGTGAAACCTTCTTTTTATCAGTACACATATGACGAATTTAAAGCCCTCTGCAAAGCAGAAGGTTTAGGCCCAACAAGCTCAAATCTGCTGTTTAATTGGTTCTATAAAAAGAATCAGCGTACAGAGTTTACCCATCAAGATCTTTCCCGCAAAGCCAAAGACTTTATAAAAGAGAGTTTAAGTTTCGAACTGCCCGAGGTCGACACTGTTCAAGCGTCAAAAGATAAAACGGTGAAGTTTCTATTTCGCCTTGCAGATGGCAAAAAGGTTGAGACTGTTCTTATTCCGTTTCAAAACAAGTATACGGTTTGTCTCTCTTCGCAGGTGGGTTGTGCGATGAACTGTGCGTTTTGTTATACGGGCGAGCAAGGTTTTACACGTCATCTGAAAACCAATGAAATCGTAGGTCAATTTTTAGAAACGCAACGGTGGCTCACTGAGAACCGGCCCGATGACGATCGTATTCTCAATATTGTTTACATGGGACAAGGTGAGCCTCTTCATAATTTTGATGCTGTTAAAAAGTCAGCGCAGATCTTTCTTTCACAGTTTGGCTTAAGCCTCGCAGGACATAAAATTACGGTGTCGACTTCAGGATATTTGCCGGGGCTCGAGCGTTGGAAACAAGAAATGCCGGATGTTAATATTGCGCTCTCTCTTCACTCCCCCTTTACCGAGAAGCGAAACAAACTCATCCCGATTAATCGAAAGTACCCTTTAGAAAAGGTTTTAGATCTTGTTGAAGCTATTCCCAAGGGCGACAAACGTTTTGTGACCTACGAGTATTTGGTCATCAAGGATTTCAACGATAGCGAAGCTGACGCCCGCGCGACGGGTGAACTTTTAAAAGGTAAAAAAGCGTTTGTTAACTTGATTCCTTTTAATCCGTTTCCTGGAGCTCAGTTTGAGCGGCCCGAACTTGAACAGGTCGAGCGTTTTAAAAAAGTTCTGAGCGAATACGAACTTCCGGTATTGATTCGAACTACAAAGGGCGACGAGATCTTGGCTGCCTGTGGGCAACTCAATTCGGGAGTAAAAATTGCGCATAAAAAAACGGAGACCGAAGTCTCCGTTCAATTCTCTGCGCAACAGATTCAGTAAATTAACCAACTGAGGTAGTGCGAGTTTCTTTTGCGACCATGTCGTATTTTCGGCCCATACCTAAAGCGATCTTAGGATAAAGTACGAAGCTCGCACCAAAGGCAATATGTGCAACCCACTGCCATACTCGAGGAAAATCACGGTTCCAAAAGTCTGTGCCTTGCATGAAGTTCATTGCATAAGGAACTACAAAGTAAGAATCCACAATCATGGCTACAGCACCTACAAGCACACCAACTAAAAGTGAGCGTTTATAAGTCGTAATAGACAAGGCTTTGGCCAGTAGTCCAAAGACCGCACCCCAAATGAGCGTGGGAATTAATTGGTGAATTGCGAAACCTAAAACCATCGCGCCTACGTTGTTAGACATAAGTGCGGACTCACCTAAAACTCCTGAGCCAATCAGCTGAAGCGGGTAGAGTGCAAACGCATCAAGGGCAGTGGCAAAAATCACGGCAAATGCAAGTCCCATAACTAAGCCCGCGATTTGACCAGTGACGACGCCAGCAGCGATCGGGTGAGGTTTAGCAATCGATTTAATGAAGGGAGTACTCATTGTCGACGTATGTGAAATCGGTGGATGCGTTTGAATAGTTGCCATCTTAATTCTCCTATTTCGACTTAACGAAAGTGGTTAGTATCTCAAGCTACTATTTCCTCATAGGAGGCCTCTGTTTTCCTTTCAGAATTGTGGAGATAATGTGGCATAGTCTCTACACCGAAGCCCGCTTCAGAAGCGAACGCCTATGAATTCTTAAGTTGAATTGATATTTGACAGTCGCCCTCCTCAATAAAACGTGAACCATTTTAAGAATCCATCTTAAGTCTTTAGACTCACTCAGTTTATCGGGTCTAGTTTTGAGACAGGCGTTCGGATTGACCTTTGCAATAGTAAACCTCTAAAGCCGCTAAGAATGGGGATTGAGGGGACAATATGCGAAACATAACATCTGTTGGGGTCGACACCTTTGTCAGCATTTTCGCTTTATGTGGCTTTTTGTTGTTTAGCATTGGGTGCGCCAGCGACAGCTCATCAGGCGGAGAAAAAGTAGCTGCGGTTAATTTTCCGATGCTCAGCTTTAACGGAAACTCTCTGACTCTACAGATTAACCGAAAGCTTGAACCAATTGTGCCGGACAACTTAGGCAGCGATGTGACGGCCTGCCAAGTAGAACCCTTACTTCCTCTAGGCTTAACGCTTGCTAAAAACGACTGCAGAATTAGTGGAACACCCGTTGTGTTAGCGCCTCGCCATCCCTATATCGTGACCGCACAAAACGCACGCGGCTCGGCCACAACCGTTATTTATATTCAGGTCGTCGAACGGCAGTTAGCCGGAGTTCTCGACAAAAACTTTAACGGGACAGGCATTCAACTTTCACCACTGTTTGGCGAGGTTGGAAATAGTTTCGATACT
>CAZDFM010000292.1:0-4500 GCA_964504465.1 uncultured Pseudobdellovibrionaceae bacterium
AGCGAAGGTTAACGTCCTCGGTATAGCCTGACATCAAAAGAACCTGCGGTCGTTGGTTTTGGGCTGCAAGCTTTTCGATGAGTTCACGGCCACCCATTATCGGCATGATCACGTCAGTCAAAATCAAATCCACCGGATATGGAGAATTTAAATACAGATCGAGCGCCTCTTTTCCGTTTTTGGCTGTGAGAACGTTATAGTTCGCCTCTTCTAATGCTTCTTGGATGATATCTCTTAAATCTTCCTGGTCTTCAGCAAGCAAGATGGTTCTTTTCACATCGCTCGCTGAGGGAATCGGGCTCATTTGTGGTTTCATTTCTGTAGCTTCAACGCTTAGAGGTAAATAAACATTAAAGCACGCGCCTTCGTTCGGCTGACTTTGAACATCAATGAAGCCTCTATTTTGGCTCACAATCCCGTGCACGGTCGCAAGTCCTAACCCAGTGCCTTTTCCGGTTTCTTTAGTTGTAAAGAAAGGTTCAAAAATGCGGTTCATGGTTTCGCGGCTCATGCCGTGACCCGTATCTCGAACACTGATTTTTACATATTGTTTAGGTTCGGGATGTGCGATTGCGAAAGTATTCGAAGGCCAGATGACTTCGGTCGATGTTGAGATGCTGATCACGCCCGTATTTTTTATCGCATCTAAAGCATTCACGACAAGATTCATGACTACTTGTTCGATCTGACCTCTATTGCATCTAATGATCTTTTCACCGGGAGTCGCGAGAGTTTTCAGTTCAACATTTTTTCCTACTACTTGCTGAAGCATATGAGTGAGTTCATTCACAATAAGGTCAATGCTTAATAGTTCGGATTCAAAAGTATGCTTTCGGCTAAAGTCTAAAAGTTGCCGAGTAAGGCGTGCCCCGCGAGCCTGAGCAGAAATAATGCTTTCAATCCCTTTACGCATAAATTCATCGTTTGAGCTTCTTTTTAGTAGAATTTCGGTCTGCAGCCCAATGATAGCCAAAATATTGTTAAAGTCGTGGGCCACACCGCCCGCAAGAATCCCAATGGCTTCCATTTTTTGTGACTGTAAGAGCTGCGATTGAAGCTCTTTTTGTTGGCTTAAATCTTGGATCATGGCCATCAGGTTTCCATCAGGCATCATCGTAGCGCTTACTTCCGCAGGAAAGAACGTACCGTCTTTTCTTTTTATCAGCCATTCACGCGTAAAATTCCCACTCAGCAAAGTGGCTTTTTGTGCTGACTCAATTTCGCTTATTTCGGTATCTGCCACGATATCTTTGCCTTGCATCCCTAACAGTTCTTCACGTTTGTAGCCGAGCAGCTCCGACACGCGACTGTTGGCATCTACAAAGAAACCTTTCCGGACAATGATGATTCCGGTCGGGGCGTATTCAAAAAGTGTTCGATAACGAGCTTCACTCGAAGCCAATGCTAAGGTTGCTTCTGCCTTTTCTTTTTCTTGTCTTTTAACTAGAGTAATATCACGCGCAATTTTAGAAGCGCCAATGATACCGCCGGTTTCATTTTTAATCGGGGAGACTGTTATCGCGAGATCAATACGAGTCCCATCTTTTCTAATTCTTTCAGTTTCAAATGGCTCAATTCTTTCGCCCTTTCGAAGTCTAGCTAAAAGCGTTTCTTCTTCTTGAAGGCGGTCTTCAGGAATGAGACGAGTTATAGGAGAGCCAAGGATTTCATCGGCTTTATATCCAAAAATAACTTCGGCACCTTTATTCCAGTTGGTAATTTTGCCCGTAAGGTCTTTTCCCACGATAGCGTCTACAGAAGACTCCACAATCGCCGACAATCTTTCGGATAGAGTATTAACCCGTGCTGTCGAGTGTGCATTTTCAATACGATCACTGATGTCGTGACAAATGAGCCCGACACCGATGATCTCGTTTCCTTGAGTAACGGGATAGTAAGAAGAGACCCAAGTGGTGATCTTACCATGTGCCTCTCCACTGTAAACGTTGCTCAAAGTACTCTCGCCAAGAAGTGCACGCTCATAATAAGGCTTTACGGTGTGCCACCATTTGCCGACGACTTCTTCTACAGTTTTTCCGAGATGGGCTTGTGCCGTAACATGATGAGCGTTAGCGAGCATGTCGTTTATTTTAATATAGCGAAAATCACGGTCCACAATTGCAAAGCCAATTGGGATTTCTTTTAACTCAGGTTCGAGTTGAGTGTGTTCGGCAAGGATGCCGTCTAAATCAGAGTTTACTCTTTCAATTTGGATGCTAGTAAAAATCCTGTCCGCTTTCATGAACTCCCTTTGCGGTATTTAGAATACATGAAATGCCTTTAGTTGATCTTTAAAAGTCTGTGAACTCTGGACGTCTTTATGCCGAACTTATCAGGAAATTAACCAAGAGTTGAGGCAGTTAAAACCTGGGTGGGAGGTAGGTCAAGAGCAGGGGGGAGGGTAAGTTTTAGCAGGCCGAGCGGGGGCAGCCGCAATAGGATTCAATATAAGCTAAAGCCGCGTTAAAAGGTGGGTTCTTTGAAATCTGGTTTTACTCTGCTCTTGACAGTTCAAACCACTTGATACACCGTGCCACCCATCGATCACCAGGAGACCTTGAATATGATGAGTTGGTTCGTTCCCAAAGAAGCCAAATTTTTCGATATGTTCCGTAGTTCCGCCGATCTGATTGTCGAAGGCGCAAGCGAATTAGTCGCCATGATTGACGACCTAAAAAACGTAGAAATGCGCGCCAAAAATATCAAAGACATCGAGCACAAAGCCGACAAATCAACCCACATAGCAGTCGAAGCTCTTCATGCGACCTTTATCACTCCACTTGATCGCGACGACATGTATCGCCTCGTGGGTAAAATGGACGACATCATGGATTACATCGATGCCGCCTCTCAACGTTTTCACCTTTATGACATTCAGACCGTAACCCCCGAGATCATTGAGCTCGGAAGTCTTATTCTTCGCTCAGCCAACGAAGTGCGCGAAGCCGTCGCAGGTCTAGAGAACATGAAAAACTCGATTCAAATTATCGCTCGCTGTGTAGAAATCAGTCGTCTAGAGAATGAAGCCGATCATGTGATGCGTTCAGGAATGGCGAAATTATTTAGAGCTGATATCGGTTTTAAAGAGCTGATCAAAATGAAAGAGATCTTAGAGCTTCTCGAATCAGTTACAGATCGTTGTAAGGACGTTGCCAATATCGTTGAAGGCATTGTACTGGATCACGCGTAATTTATGGAGTACAGCACTCTCTTAATTGGCTTTATCATCTTTGTGGCCTTAGCCTTCGACTTTATGAATGGCTTCCACGATGCAGCCAATTCTATTGCAACTATTGTTTCGACTCGCGTTTTAAAACCGCAGTACGCCGTAGCCTGGGCCGCATTCTTTAATTTTATCGCCTTTGCTTTTTTTGGATTGCACGTTGCGAACACGATTGGTCGCGGTATCGTGGATGTTTCGATCGTAGACCCAATCGTAGTTCTTTCGGCGCTAATTGCGGCTTTGATTTGGAATATTGTCACTTGGTTTTATGGAATTCCTTCTTCGTCTTCTCATGCTTTGATTGGCGGACTCATTGGTGCAGCCCTCATTAAAGCGGGCGTTCCAGCTCTTGAATTTAATGGTATCTCCAAGGTTTTAATTTCAATCGTACTCTCTCCAGTGTTTGGTTTTTTACTTTCATTCATTCTGATGGGGGCAGTTGGCCGGGCTTTGTTTAAGGCAGTTCCCGCCAAAGTTCATTCGGGAAGTCGAAAGCTTCAGCTGGTCTCAGCAGCTCTTTACAGTATTGGTCACGGTGGTAACGATGCTCAAAAGACTATGGGTATCATTGCGGTTCTTCTATATACGTCAGGAAACATGCAAGGTGAGTTTCACGTACCATTTTGGGTGGTTGCGGCCTGCCAATTTGCAATGGCGTTTGGAACTCTCTTTGGAGGCTGGCGTATAGTTGAAACGATGGGCCTCAAAATCGCAAAACTTACTCCGCTCGGTGGTTGCTGTGCCGAAACAAGTGGTGCATTAACTTTATTTTTAGCGACTGCACTTGGAGCCCCTGTTTCTACGACTCACACAATTACGGGTTCGATTATGGGTGTGGGTGCGGTAAATAAATTTTCTGCTGTAAGATGGGGTGTTGCTAAAAATATCGTTTGGGCGTGGGTTCTTACGATTCCAGCGACGGCATTACTTTCGGCAATCTGTTGGTATCTTTGTAAGGGTTTAATCTAATTTTTTGAGCGAGCTCAATTCCCTTTTCAAAAGCTTGGTCCGAATTGATGTAAGTGAATTCGGCGAGCCTTCCACAAAAATAAACGTTTCTTGTTCGTTCCTCATTTTTTGCGAGTGCCTGGTAGTGTTCAAGAAGCTTTGTGCTTTCAGGTTTTAGAATCGGATAATAAGGTTCACCCTCGGCTTTGGGGTACTCATAGCAAACACTGGTAGAATCAATCTTTTGTTGAGTGATGTGTTTAACCTCAACGGAGCGGGTGTAAGGAATTTCGAACTCAGGGTAGTTAATTTGAAAACACTCTTGGTGA
>CAZDFM010000293.1:0-4493 GCA_964504465.1 uncultured Pseudobdellovibrionaceae bacterium
AGCCTCCACGATGCTCGAGCTTCTCACTCGACTCTCAATATTCTAGAGAGCTGCGTTGCAAGTTGCAAACTGAATCAGGTCTCTTTTATGATGTTTCTATGTTGCGCTTATCTTTGACTTTAATCTTTATTTTAAGTTTTTCTTTACCGAGTTGGGCGGCGGTCGAGTCATTTGGCGATAAGGCCAGCGTCGGCAAACTCTTTTATGAAGTTCCGGGTTACAGTCTTGATTTTGAATCCAAACGTACCGGTAAAAACCTAGAATATCGGCCCAATATTTCTGGAATCACAGGTGTCACCGTTTCGTTTTTGGGGCTGTTTGGCATTGGCTTCGCTTTTAAAAATCCTATCGCCGACGAAGACGCGGTTAAAAAAGGCAAAAGCGTCTATGACGATTTTAGATTTTCCTTCGCTTCTGAAGGCATGAGTTTCGAATTAAATTACCAAAGCTTTAAAGGTTTTTATCTCGACAATACCGGCAGCGTAGATCCGGGGTGGAGCTCCGGTGAACCTCATTATCAAGATCCTGAGATGAAACTTGAAAATCTATCCGCGAATTTCACCTACATTTGGTCACCAGGTGATTTTGCACTTGCCGCGACTCTTGATCAGACTGTCAGACAAACTGAAAGCGGCGGAAGTTTTCTGTTAGGCGCAAGTGTTGGCAACACCACCTTTTCAAGTCCGAACGGCATAATCCCTGCCGCAGTTGAGAGTGATTTTGACAGTGATCAAACTTTAAGTGAGATTTCATTTTTAGCACTCAATCTTAAAGCGGGTTACGGTTACAGCCTTATCTTTGGTCAACATTGGTATGCCACACTTATGGGAATGGTGGGGCCCGCTGTGCAAACTGGGACAGTTAAGTCCGCCACTACTTCTGAAAGCAGACAGGATCTCTCTTATAAGGTCGATGCGCTTGCGGGCTTTGGCTACAACGGTGACACTTTGCTCTCGGGATTCACTTTGTCGCTTGATGTGACTGGCTTTGAGACCGAAAGTACTGATATCAGTTCACAGATCTATAAACTCAATCTTTTTGTTGGCGGCCGGTTTTAATTCTTTTTTGATACTCGCCTTTTTCGCGGAGCTGCTTTCTTAGTCTCGGTTTGTGGCTCAACAATCCAGTCATGAATCAACGGACGTAGACTTACAAACTTTTTATTGTCGCGTGTTGGATGAATGCGGTTAGAGAGAATCACCACCGCCCAATCTTTTTTAGGATCATACCAAAAACTTGTTCCCGCAAAACCTGTGTGACCAAATGACTGAGGTGAGAAATATTGACCCGAGCTTGCACTTCCCTGAGTTGGAAGCATAAAGCCTAAACCCCAGTCTCCGCGGTTTTTTGGAGTTTTGCGCGACGTAAACTTTTTAAGTGTCGCTGTTTTCACGAGCGAATCTCTTCCGCCTCGATAAACTTTTCTGAGTCTTAAAACTAGCTCGCTCACATCATCAATATTTCCAAAGAGGCCTGCTTGCGGTGCGACTCCTCCTAAAGCCCAGGTGTTGTCGTCGTGAACTTCTCCTTGGAGTATCTTATTTCGCCAAGGGCACGCTTCGGTTGGAGCATAGAGCTCAGTTTTAAATTTGGGAATATTGTTAACACAAAAATGAAGGCTCTTAAGTTTTGCACTTTTGTGCAACTCTTCCCAATTGGCCAGAAGATCTTTTTTAGTAAAATACTCGAGTGCGACTCCGATAAATAAAAAATCAATGTCCGAGTAAACCGCTTTTTCACGCTCTACTGGCGCCATAGCTTTAAGCTTTGCCCGAAGTTCTTTCCAACGTTCTTGATGATCTTTTGGCCCGGAGAGTTCTTTATAAAAGGGATGCCACCATTCAAGTCCCGCGGTGTGAGTGAGAAGATCGGTGACATTTACTTTTTCAGCTTTAAAGTCGGGTGCGATTTTTGAAAATGGCGTGCGAAGTACTCCGGTTCGTTTTTCGGTGAGCCGCATGATCGCTAAGGTTGTAAAAAAAATTTTCGTTAGCGATGCGAGGTCATAGTACTTATACTTTTTCCCGAGCTTAAGGTCTGCTTTGAGTTTTCCTTTATGAAAAGCCTGAATCTGAAGTGAGGGTGTCACTGTTGAAAGATCCCCTTCACTAAATTCTAAGATTTTCTTCTTTAATTTTGCCTCAAGCTGGTTCATTTACTCTTTCGCTCCCGTTCGAACGATCAACTGCGAGCGCTCACGGCCCAGTTGAAGTGAGGCCGGAGTAAAAAACGGCAGAGGCATTTGCAGCGGCCCATGACCCGAAGGAAGACCTTTGAGTACGGGAAACTTTTGGCTCTCTGCCCACGGCCCAATCGCAAGTTTCCAGATCATGGCCAGATCTTTTGGGTCTGGATAAGTGATATCTCCAAACACAACTGCTTTGGCTTTGCTAAAATAACCTGCCTGGGTCATCTGTGTCAGCATTCGGTCCACGCGGTGGGCCTTCTCGCCGATATCTTCAAGAAATAGAATTTTATTTTCAGGATTTACCTGCCAAGGAGTTCCAAGCGAACTTAAAAGCACGGCGAGGTTTCCACCCACAACCGTGCTTCTCAGTTGCTGAGATTTCTTAGCGGCTGAGTTTAGAGGTTTTAAATTCGAAAAAGCCACTTCAGGGATTTGACCAAACAAGATCTCTTTCATTTGCTTAAGTTCTTGAGGCTTATGGCGACTCGCTGCAAAGCGATCTAAAAGCGGTCCGTGCAGACTCGGCCAGCGCCAAAAGAAGTTCACGTAACTGTGAAGAGTCGTGATGTCGGAGTATCCAACTAGTAGTTTGGGTTTTGAGGGTCTTGATAACTTGGTGAGTTCAGGAAGAAGCCTTAGGCTTCCGTACCCACCACGCACACACCACACGACTTTTGAGTCTTTCGCGTAGAGAGCTTTTTTTAAAAATTTCATTCTGTTTTCGTCAGTAGACGACACGATCGCGGTTTTTTTAGAAAAAATGTCTCGGCTATAACGAGGTATAAGCCCAAGGCCTTTAACAAAAGCTGCGGCCTGTTTAAGGTCTTCAGGTTTGCAGGCTGAACCGGGCGCTACAAAATCCACGATGTCGCCGGGCTTAAGTGGCGACCAAACTTCTGCAGACTCAAAATCCGCAGATTCAAATTTTCGGGGTTTTGACCGCCGCACAGATTTTTTTGCCATCCCGTCCTCCATTTGACTTAAAAATTCTCCCACCGATTGTGTGGGAGAACAATGATCTAAATGAATTTTGGACTGGCCTCTCGCAGAAATTTATTGATCTTAATTGGCGAAATCTAAACCTGTAGTCTGCGCTCGGATTTCTGACCCAATTAAAACGGCATTGAGGCCGAGAGCTCACGAATAAAGAGGGTGTTAAAATGTCCCTCAGTCAGTTCGGGCTCTGTGAGTGCATAGGCCGCAAACGGCACGGCTGCAGAGTACACAGTTCTTAACGGGCCAAAAGGTCTAGCGTCACAGCTTACCCCACCGGTACGTTCGCGCATGCAGTACCAAGCGGTCCCGCCTACGAAGCGGTAGTAGATGTTGCTGGTGTTTTGCATATTGAATTCACCTTGAGAGAGTCTCAGGATTTCAGAGCCCATCGTAATAGCTTGTGCGTCCCAGGCGTGTCCGATTACGAGGCTTGAGTGAATGTTGCCCGTATAAACGAGCATTTTGTGGTTCTGGTTGTTTTTAATAATCTCTAACACGTGTTTCGCCATTTGCGTGTCGCGGTCATTTCCGCGGAAGTCATCTGGAACATCAAAAGCGAAAACTTTTACGTTTCTAAGCGTTCTCAGATTTTTCATAAGTTCAATCATCGCGAGGCTTCCACGGCCCGAGTGATAACGAGGTTCTTGGAAGAAATAAATTCCACGAAGAATACTTTCGTCACCCGTTTCAAAAAACCGGTTCAGCTCAGGCTGAATGTTGATTGGAAATTCAAGACCCACTAAAAATTGAGTTTCATTTTTCGCGAGCTCTTTAATAAGCTGAAATGTTTTTTGTGGCTGCTCGGTAGTCCCGTGCATCTCACCCACTATCACTAAATCTTTAGACGAAAGATTTGTGATGAGCGCTTGCGGAATTTGGTCGGTCATTTCAACCGCATTCGCCTGAATATACTCAACCGAAGTCGCCGCCATGGCCGGCACCGCAAAAATAAAAGCCAATAAAAAAACGATGTTTTTCATAAATACCCCCTGTGCCGATAAACTCCCTTTTGCCAGAGCAGATGTCAAAAGTTACCTCACCCAAAACCCACCTCGTAACCGCTTGAGAGCGAGCGCGGCAGATAGAGAGCCGCCGCGGCACGGTCACTCAGCGCAGCAAGCTTGCTTACGGACACATCCTTTTCCCTACCCGAATTTTCGTGTCACCTCACTCCTCACTTTCGACGTCGAAAGTAAAGCTTCGTTTTGGACTCAATTCCAAATAGTCCGCAGTTTAAAATATTAACTTTTTCTCTTGACGATATTTTGGGAAGTTTTAACTGAGCTATACGTGCGATTTATCTACTTTA
>CAZDFM010000294.1:0-4476 GCA_964504465.1 uncultured Pseudobdellovibrionaceae bacterium
GGCGATCGCGTCTGCCCATTCGTGATTATCGATGAATGGGTTTCGGTTTCCTTGATACTCGTAAATCATATCGTTGCGAAAACGTTCTTCATCGGTGACAGGATCTTCTTCGTGCCAAGCTCTTAAGAAAGCTTCTTCTTGTTTCGAGATTTGAATGTTGTATCGAACTGCAAAGTAAAACAAAGCGCGAGCGACATTGCCTTTATGGCTATGTGGGGGTTCAAAAACAGGGCGACCAGAAGTTCCACCTTCGGCTGAACCTTTTTTTGTGATCGTGCAAGGCTCTTGCGTCGCTGTGGCGACTTCACCGAATTCGTCGTTACCACGAATTCCGTTAACTCGTGAGGTCGAAGGGAAGAGATGGTGCGCGTCGATTTTTTGAAAACCAGAATCGCGGCCCCCAAAGCGGCTTTGCGGCCAGGTGTGTTCAACATTGAGCATATTGTTGTTGGGGATTTTTCCTGGGCCGATCGAGCCGACACCCGCATCGCCTGAATGAAAACGCATCTCGCAGTAAACGCATTCTACGTAATAACCTTTTTGATCAGTCTTAAGATCGAGCTCTCCAAAAATAAATTGTCTCACCCCTCGGTAAGAGGTGCGAAAGTGACCGTCTTTCACGATATCACCGAGAATTCTTCGGAGATCTGCGTGTTGCCCTAGGGAATCGAGTTCGGCTTCTGAGTTAACGCCGTAATACTCAAGGATGCTTAACTTTTCAGCAGCAAAGCTGATGCTGCTGAAAAATATAAAGAGGCTCAGGGTGTAAATTCGGGTCATCGTCGAGAGAGGGCTTTTCATCCTAGTTCTCCTGGCTTTGGATTTAAGAGGTTGATTTCAATCAACCTAATTAAATCAACGTTGGCAGTTTTCTCCGCATGAGAAAATCGAGCGAAGCGGTAATTTACGACCAGCTGCGGCTCAATTGTTAAAAGCGTAAAATTATTTCAAACGAGTGTCTAGACGAATATCGGGTTTTTTTAATGTTTTGTCGGATCGATCGGCTGAATAAGCACGTAGGGTTGAACAATTCCAAACTGAAATTCGCGTACGGGTTCTTTCAACCAGCTCTGATCTTCTTCTTCAGTTGGACGACGAAGTAAATTATTTCGAAGCCATTCTTCGACTGATTTTTTGTCGTCTCTGACAAAGGCTTCGCAAACTAATTTTAAGTTGAGAGAAGAGTCGATAAGAAAAACCGCTCCTCGGGTGAAATGCGGACGGAGCGAGGGCCAATCTGATAAAAATATTTCGAGATCCCTCGGCTCCGACATAAACTTTTTAACTCTTAGTTAGCTGCGCACTTAAAGCCGGCTTCAGTGAGATTGCTTTGAATGCGTTCAGAAATTTTTTGGCAATGTGCTGAACCTGCAGCAGAATTTGCGATCACTTCTTCTTTTCCAAATTTAGTGTAAGCCAATTCGCAGCCAGCATCTTTTGTTCGAACTTCAATGAGTCTTTTGTCACTAGAGGTTTCACAAAGAACTTTGCCTGCAGTGCTTGTTGCGGCAGCTTTAGTTTTGTCTGCGTTTGCAGGAGCCGCCTTAGTTTCAGTTGTCGCAGCTGCTTTTGCATCCGTTGCCTGAGCATCAGCAGTTTTTGATTTTGAAGAGCAAGCTGAAATGCTGAGGCCTAATGTGAGAGTTGCAAAGGCAAGGGTAAGTCTATTCATGGTGTATCTCCTTAAAAGATGTCGGTGAGTGATTTTTGGTCCCTCTTGATTGTGGGAGAAACAAGTTTTGATGTCAAAACCCTGATGTCTTCCGGTCCTAGATCTTGGGCGGGGTGCCTAGACGGGTCAAGGCTTAGCGCCGCCTGACCATAGTCCTAATCTTTCTCAAAGGGTAAATCCCAAGCGGGATTATCCCGAAAAGCTAAGAGAGTTTCGGTCCTCATTTGGTTGTTGGAGATTCGTGGAATTTAAGAAATTTGTAGTTAGCATCCATTACATGGAAGCCGTTGAAGAAAAACAGGTCACGGCTAATCCTATGACTATAGGGCGCTCCTATTCAGTCGATCTTCCGCTCATATTTCACGATGTCAGCCGCACACACGTTAAAGTTTATTGCCAAGCAGGTGAGCTTTTTATTGAAGACCTAGGTTCAAAAAATGGAACCTTCATCAATGGCACTCAGATTGAGCCCAATAAACTTGTCCCTCTAAAAGAGAGTGACCGTGTTGCGTTGGGGAAAACCGAAGAAACCTTAAGCTTTCGCGCGGAGTGCGTTGAAGTGGCCAAGCCTGTCCCATTGGTCAAACCCAAATCGGTTACGGCAGAACCGCCACCCGTGGGCCAAGCACTACCACTCTTAAGAGCAGAACAGCCGGTCGCACCACGCGCTCCCGTACTCCAGAAGCCGACCTCAGTGCCTTCGATTGTAAATGCGGCAGAGCTTCAGCAATTAAAAGACGAGAAGCGTGCCTACATCGAAGAAATTCAAAAGCTTGAAGGTGAACTTCACTCACTTAAAGAAAACCTCAAAGAGAACAGAGCACAGTTTCAATCAGAGGCCGAACAGCGCAAAGTAAAGATTTCGAAGCTCGATTCTGAAATTCAGGAACTCGAAGCTTTATGGAAGAAAAAATCAGAAGCACTCCTTAAAGAGCAAGCTGAGATTAAAAAAGAACTGCAAGCTGAACTTCAAGAAATGAAGCAGCAGTTTGACGAGCGTCGTGCCGATCTTGAAAAACTCAAGGCCGTGCCACCAGAATCTCCAGAAGCAAAAGGAAAGAAGCAAAGCTTAGCTGACCAAATTATGCAGCTTCAGTTGCTACAAGATGAGTTGACGGGTCAAATCGAAGAGCAAAAAAAGTATCTAGCTGGCATCGAATCCGAAGCTGAAGATTTCTTTATTGCACGACAAAATGAGCTTTTAAAAGAACGTGAACAGCTTGAAAAACTGAAAGCTCAGCGAATGTTAGATGTTGAGCTAGAAGTCGCAAAATTTAAGGCCGCAAAAATTCGTGAGTTCGAAGGGCACTTAAAGCTTTCGACGATGGCGCCTCAAGCGGTCTCTACGGATAAAGCTCCTGCTCCAGAACAAGAACCAGCCTTAGAGTTAGAAACTTTAAATCCTGGCCGTTGGGAACGTAAGAAAGTTTTGCGAGTAGGCGGGATGTTAGGTGTCGCGGTTGCGATATCGCTTTACGGATTTATGCAGCCAACAATTCTCGAGACAGCTGAGATGACAAGCCTTGAGAATCAGGCGACTCCAGATGTTTCTCCCCCTGCTCCTGCCCTTGCGCCAAGTGAAGCTTCTCGGCCTTCTGTAGCGGGTTCAGAGCCAGCTCCACCAGCAGCAGTCGAAGCACCACGGCCGGTGGCAAAAGACTGGAAATCAGAACTTTCGCGTTTTGTTGTAGAAGATTTGAAGCTTGAAGCAAAAACCGCAGAAAAGTACCTGGCTCTAGAGCAATCTTGGGCTGAAGAGTCGAAGCGATTGATGCAAAAGCAGCGAAACTCAAAAGACGGGAAATATTTAAAGCAACTCAAAGCTCGTCAGCCCCAGGTTGTGGCCCAAATGACTCAGCTCCTCAAAGGCCGACAGAACTACGCACGTCTGCTCGAACATCGAGAAAAATTCTTTCGCGAACAAAGCTCCAAATAGTCGAAACCTATAAATAAAACCAGTGACAACTTCGTAGGCTTTGGTGTTTTCTAAAGCCCGAAATGAAAGTTCTAATCCTGCGTTTTTCGAGTATTGGTGACGTTCTGCAGTGCCTGTCGGTTGCGGGTGCCTTCGCCGAAAAATATCCCGGCGTCGAAATTGACTGGGTGACCCGCCACGACTTAGTGGGATTGGTTGAGTCGCATCCCGATATCAACAAAGTCTACAGCATCAAAAAAGGCGAGGGCTTAAAAGACCTATGGGCCTTAGCGCAAAAAATGCGGCAGGCTCGTTATACTCACATTTATGATGCTCACAACAATTTGCGCTCTCGAATCCTGTGTTGGTTTTTGTACGGACCATTTTTAATTTTTGGCCGTATTCGCGGTCTTCATTTTATTCGAAGACCCATTAAAAGATTCCGACGATTTTTTCTGTTTCGGTTTCGTTGGAATCTTTTTCGCCAACCATTTGCGGGACAGCGCGATTTACTTGAACCTTTAAAAAAATGGGGCATTCAAGAAGTTGCTCCCCCAGCCCCTCAGATGCAGCTTCGGCCGCAAGACGTGAATACCGCTCAAGCTCAAATTCCGTTTAAGTCTTTTATCGCGCTCGCGCCGTCAGCAGCGTATCCACTTAAGCGCTGGCCGTTAGAACATTGGAAAAGTTTAATCGAACTTCTTCCGACTGAAAATTTTGTTGTACTCGGCGGCCCAGAAGACAAGTTCTTAGAAGAGCTTGTTTCGGTTGCACCTGAACGAGTTGCGAGCGTTGTAGGTCGATTAGGCTTACTCGAGAGCGCGGCTGCAGTTGAACAAAGTTTACTTTTAGTTGCAAACGACACTGGCGTCCTGCACATGGGCGAACA
>CAZDFM010000295.1:0-4470 GCA_964504465.1 uncultured Pseudobdellovibrionaceae bacterium
GACTTCTGGGCCTTAGGTTTTTCATATCAAATCATACCATTATTGAGAGGCGGGCTTTGTGGCCCGTTTTCTTTTTTGGGTTTAGGTTCTCTTTATCGGTTTCGGTTTCGGTTTCGGTTTTGAAATCGCAACTTTTGGTAGGAGGATTTTATGTTTAGACTTTTTAGTTCAGTTTTAGGTTTGGGTTTGGTTTTTGGTTCACTTCAAGTTTCGGCAGGGGGGCTTGTTGGAGGTTTAGCAAAACCTGATTTAGTGAGCTGCCAGGGAAACGGGGTTGAGCTTGTCTTTAGCCTCCCTAAGGGCACATACCGCCAAGGCGATATCGTGCAGTTAAATCAGCAGAAGAATGCCGTTCTAAGAATGGAAAGAAATGCGTTTCTTGATGCGGCTCTTCAGGAAAACTTTCTTGAAATAACAAAATGGGACAAAACCGCTTATTTGGCTGACCTTGGTGTCGATATCGACAGTGTTTCAGACCACTTGGTCTTAAATATTGCGAACTCTAAGGTTGACCATGTTGCTGGTGGAAAGCTCGATTACAAAACTCCCGATCCGTTAGCCTCTGAGGAGCTTTCAAAATTTCCTAAAGCCTTTTCGCCGAAGAAATTTACAAATATCAAAGTAGACCAATCGACTTCAACTGACTACTTCATCACAATGGAGAAAATTGAAGCTGAGGTGTTAGAGTGTCTACGTACAGAACTTCAGCCAAATCCATGGTTGGGTGAAACAGAAGAAACTGCGACCCTAGAGGTTTGTGTTGAATCGAAAACTGTAAAGCCGGCTCGAATTGCAGCCAGTGTCTTTAGCTTTATCAGGATTGAGTCTTGCCAGTTGAATTAAGCTTTGCGGTTGTCATTCTTTAAGACGGCGGCGTAAAAGCCGTCGGTGTTATGGAGATGCGGCCAAATTCGGTGTTCCTTAACGAGGCTCCAGTTTTTTCCAGCAGGTGAAGCGAGAAATTGCTTCACCTGTTCTTCGTTTTCACGCTTTAAGATACTGCAAGTCGCGTAAACCATGATGCCACCGGGTTTGCAGAGCTTTGAATACTTCGAGAGGATCTCTTTTTGTAACTCACAAACTGTAGTAATTTGTTCGGGATTTAATTTCCATTTTGTATCGGGATTTCTCCGAAGCACACCTAAGCCAGAGCACGGTGAATCGATTAACACCCGGTCGAAACTTTTTTCTAAGCGCTCTATAACTTTTGGCGAATCAATGAGTTTGGTTTCGATGATGCTAGCGCCTGCGCGAGCAGCACGCTCTTTAAGGTCTTGCAGTTTCGACTCTTGCACATCCATTGCAACGATTTTGCCTTTGTTCTTCATGAGGGCCGCAATATGAAGAGTTTTTCCTCCAGAGCCTGCGCAGGTGTCAGCAACTTGATGTCCCGGCTCAACCTGTAGCAGAGCCGCAATCGCTTGTGAGCCTGCATCCTGCATTTCAAAGTTACCTTTTTTGTAGGCTTGGGTCGAAAAGACATTTTTTCGCTCTTTGAGCATAAGAGTGTCGGGGAGAGTGAGAGGGCTCTTTATTTTCTCTGCATTAACTTTTTCGGCCATTAACTCTTGAATCAGTTTTTCGATATTGGTTTTAAGGGTGTTGGTACGGAGATAAACGAGAGGCTCTTTATTTAAACCTTCGATCATCTTAGGCCACTCTAAACCGAATTCTTTTTGTCCAAGTTCAAATAACCAGTCGGGTATTGAGTGTTCAACAGCTGCGGGTTTTTGCCCTTTTTGCCGAGCCTGCACTTTTGCCAGATCAATATTTCTGAATTCGGGTCGCGAAACAGGTTTTAAGTTTTTAGTAAAAAGATAAGCGGCGATCACCGGCCAAAGCTCAGTGGAATCAGCAATAAACTCGAGATTTCTTTTATGACGAGTGATTCCGTATACGGCTTCGGCAAAAAAGCTTTTGTCTGCAGGAGTCCAATTTTTATTTATCCGCATGTATTTGTCGATCATGCGGTCGGCGTGTTTTCCTTTTTGAAAGACTTCAACTAAGGCTTGGGAGAGCGTATTGAGGATATGGAACTGAACTGACTTACTCAAAACGCGCTTTCAAGTCTTGGAGTCCAACCTCATCTATAAGCCGGTCAAGACGTTCTCGAATATGTTTTCTTGGGCCTTCAATTTTAGTTGCAACAATAAGTTCGTTTTTCATGGAGTGCTCGTGACCCACTAGCTCAGTTACGGTCACCTTGTAGCCGCGAGATTCAAGTCTTAGGCAGCGAAGCACATTCGTGAGGTGGCTTCCAAATTCGCGGGTGTGAATCGGGTGACGCCAAATTTCAGTCATGGGCTTTGCGAGTTGTTTGGCTTTGTTCTGCTTCAGGGTCTTGGCGACCTCAGCCTGGCAACAGGGAACTAAAAAAATATGTTTGGCATTTTTGTTTAATGCAAAATCAATGGCATCGTCGGTTGCGGTGTCGCAGGCATGAAGTGCAGTCACGATGTCGATTTTTTCAGGAAGCTCTCCGGACTGGATGGACTCATTTACAGATACATTGAGAAAAGTCATATTCTCAAAACCAAACTTCTTCTGAAGGTCGGTTGATTTTTTGACCAGCTCGTCACGAGTTTCAACGCCATAGACATGGCCTTTTGAGAGCGACTTAAAAAAGAGATCGTAAATAATAAAACCTAAGTAGGATTTGCCGGCCCCGTGATCCACCAGATTAAGGTCCGCATCCGCTTGGAGTAGATCTTTTAACAAGGGCTCAACAAAACCGTACAGATGATAAACCTGTTTTAATTTTCGTCGGCTATCCTGATTGATCTTGCCGTCGCGAGTAAGGATGTGGAGTTCTTTAAGCAGTTCAATCGACTGCCCATCACGCATTTCTTCTAAAGGCTTTGTCATGCCTCCGTTTACAGCAAAACCTCATCGTCGTCTATTCTGAAAAGTTGCCAATTGCGAGGGTTCAATTTGGTCTTGTTTGGGCCTGGTTTCCCCTGGTAATTTGAACAACTGAACGTACTTAAACAGAAAGTCCAAAATGGAAATTCAAATTAAATGTGACTGCGGCAAAGTGAGCGGCACCATGAGTACCAAAGGGGTAGTAGGTAAACGTATCGTGTGTCTTTGCGATGACTGCCAAACCTACGCCCACTTCTTGGGCCGGGCTCACAATTTACTTGATCAAAATGGCGGAACTGAAATCGTACCCACGGCACCCGCGAATTTGCGAATAGCTGAGGGCCTGGAGCACCTTAAGTGTGTAAGGCTCAGTCCTAAAGGTATGTATCGTTTCTATGCCTCTTGCTGCCAGACTCCGATCGGTAACGTCATGGCTTCCACGTCGGTACCCTATGTTGGTCTCAACGCAGACTTATTGAAGTTTGAAAACGAGTCGGCACGGCTCAAAACATTAGGGCCGCTTTATGCTCGTATGATGGGTAAATTTGGAAAGCCACCTCTACCCCAAGGGACTTATCCTGGCGGATCTATGAAAGTAATTGTGATGGCTTTGGCTTTTCTTGCAAAGGTTTGGCTCTTTAGGAGAACGCAACCTTCACCCTTTTTTATTGGAAACAACGTATCAGCGCCTGTTCAAGTGTTAGAAAAAAGCGAACGGCTTCGGCTGAAGGAGCTTGCCCTTGCATCGACTCAAGCAGGCTCCTCAATAAAATTCAATTAATCGCAGGAGATGCGATCAGGTAAAACGTATTCGCAGGATCTTGGAATGCCGCCATTCATAACCGATTCAATGTGTAAAACACGAAAAAGACCGTGTGAATGGGAATCTGAAGTGTTCTTAAAGTTAGTTTGGTAAACAGAATCAAGTTCACTAGAGAGGGCACAAGCCATATTTTTAACTGTCGGAATCGTCGTTTTCAGTTTTCGCATAATAAGTGCACTAAAGTAATCGGCCCAGTCTTCTTCAGTATAAGAACCGTCAGAACTTGGATGCATTCGGCTGATGCACTTTCGTTTTTCCCAAACGGGGAGGGCTTCCGGAAGTCCCATGTAATAGGCTCCTTTGCTTGATTCTCCCATCTCAGTGAGAATTTTAGCTACGAAATGCCCTAATTCATGCGCGATAATTCCAGTCCCATACTGAGGTCTATGTAAAGTCACCCAGCTTAAATAGGCTGAGCCGCTCTTAGTGTAAATATGGTCCGAAAGTGTTTCGGAGCTGAAGCGGTCACAGATATCTTCTACATCCGACAGTAAGTCGGTCGGCTGTCCTTGCTCATCAAATTCGCCGTCATCATCTAATGTCAGCGTAGCTAAAAATGGGATAGAGGCTTTATATTTATCAGATCCATAAAGAGTATTTGAATGCTTGGTCCAAGCGATATCTGACTCTAAAGACGAAACCAAAAATTGAACGGTTTGCTTTCGCTCTAACGGAAGCGTAAACGAAGCTTTTCGGAACTTAGTTTCAAACTGTTTTTGAAGCTCGGGATCGGCAAATTTTATGAGTTCAAGAGCTTGTTTTTTCACTTCAGCAATTCGGTTTTG
>CAZDFM010000296.1:0-4465 GCA_964504465.1 uncultured Pseudobdellovibrionaceae bacterium
CGAGTCTTCTGGTTCTAAAAGGACAGCCCGAAAGCCTGTGGCCACAGCTCCTCAAAAAATATAAACCGAAAGCCATTTACATCAATGGCGATTACGAGCCCTATGCCCGCGAGCGCGACGAAAATGTTCGAAAGCTCGCAGCCGACTCGGGTGTCGACTTTTACAGTTTCAAAGATCAGGTGATTTTTGAAAAAAACGAAGTGGTGAGTCAGCAAGAGACCGTTTATAAGGTTTTTACTCCCTACTCGCGCAAGTGGAAGCAGCAGTTAAGCCGCGAAGAGCTTAAACATTATCCCTCCGAGAAAGGGCTTAAATATCTTTATAAAGACGAAGAATTTGAATTTCCAGAACTTAAGGACTTAGGTTTTGAGCCATCAAAGATGGCTTTTCCTGATCGAAGAATTGATTCTGAAGCTTTAAAAAAGTACGCAAAAACCAGAGACTTCCCATCCAAAAATTCAACTTCGCGCCTAGGGGTTCATCTCAGGTTCGGAACTTTGAGTGTACGAAAAGCGGTAAGAGTCGCTCAAAAAACCTCAGAGATCTGGTTAAACGAGCTGATCTGGCGCGAATTTTTTATGATGCTCCTCTATCACTTCCCGCACACGGTTTCGGGATGCTTTCGAAAAGAGTACGATCAAATTTTGTGGCGAAACGATAAGTCCGAGTTTGAGAAGTGGACGAAAGGAATGACTGGTTACCCCTTGGTTGATGCCGGTATGCGAGAACTCTTAGCAACGGGGTTTATGCATAACCGAGTTCGAATGCTTACAGCCAGTTTTTTATGCAAACACCTGTTGATTGATTGGCGCTGGGGAGAGAGATGGTTTGCAGAAAAGCTTTTAGACTATGAACTCGCCTCTAACGTAGGCAATTGGCAGTGGGCTGCAGGTTGTGGTGCCGATGCTGCACCTTACTTTAGAATATTTAATCCTCATACTCAGTTGAAAAAGTTTGATCCTGATGGTGATTACACGCGAAAATGGATTCCGGAATTAGAGACTCGAGAATATCCCGAGCCCATGGTCGAAGCCGACCACGGAAGAGAACGTGCTCTGAGAGTTTATGCGCGCGCAGTTAAAGGAAAGAGTTAATGAAAATTCTGGTCACCGGTGGAACAGGTTTTGTTGGGCAGTCATTGGGCCGTGAGTTAGTCAGGCAAGGGCATGAGCTTAACGTGCTCACTCGAAATGCAGAAAAGGCGCCACTTTACTCCTCATATCCGGCTCGATTTTTTAGTTGGGACGGCGAAAAAGACAAAGTCCCTAAAGAGGCCCTGCAGGGGATAGAAGCGGTAATTCATTTGGCGGGTGAATCGATCGCCGAAGGTCGCTGGACTCAGAAAAGAAAAACTCAGCTCAGAAACTCTCGCATCTTGAGTACGCAGAATTTATTTGAAAGTTTCAAGTCCGCCAAAATTGTGCCCAAGGTGATCGTGGGAACTTCGGCTATAGGTTACTATGGCTATTCACGATCGGTAAATATCACCGAAGATTCTCCTGCGGGCGGTGATTTTGTAGCCGATCTTTGTCACGAATGGGAAGCTGAGACTCTCAAAGCAAAGTCGCTTTTTCCTCAAGCACGATTAGTAATAGTTCGTGTAGGCGTTGTGATCGGTGAAGGCGGGGGATTCTTAGGTAAACTGGTTCCTCTGTTTCAGCGAGGTGCTGGTGCAATATTAGGTTCGGGCAAACAGTGGGTCAGTTGGGTTCAGATGGACGATTTAGTTAGAATTTTTTCTGAAGCCTTGAATAACGAAAAATATGAAGGCGTCCTTAATGCCACAGCTCCGCATCCTGTGACAAACGCCGAACTCACTCGGAAACTTGCTGAACATTTAAAGGTCTCTCTGCTTCCAGCGGTTCCAGGCATCATGCTGAGATTGATCTATGGAGAGCTCTCTCAGCTTTTGGTTAATGGCGCAGCCGTGACCAGCAAAAAGCTTCCTGCGCTTGGTTTCAAGTTTCAATCAAGGACCTTTGGTGAAGCTTTAAAAAAAAGTCTACCCACTCTTGAAAAGGGCGAGGCACAGATCGTTTTTCATCAATGGGTTCCATTTCGCCGAGAAAAAGTTTTTCCGTTTTTCGCAGATGAAAACAACTTAGAAAAGATCACTCCAGAATGGCTTAAGTTTCGTGTTGTAAGCCGAACCGAAGGCCTGATGCGAACGGGGACAGAGATTGACTACAAACTCTCGCTCCATGGACTTCCGTTAAAATGGAAGTCGAAGATAGAGGCATGGAAGCCAGACCAGAGTTTCGTGGACACGCAGCTAAAAGGGCCTTACGAAAAGTGGCATCACTTTCATCAGCTTGAAGACCTCGGCAAAGGTACTTTGCTGACGGACCGAGTGACCTACAAGCTACACATGGGCCTTTTAGGCCGCGCAGTGGCCGGGCAGTATGTACTAAAGGATGTAAGCCGTATCTTTCGTCATCGTCAGAAGGCGATTTATAGCCAATTCGTGGGTTGATTCTTCTGCGCGTCAATCTGCATAATGAACACCTGGGGGATTTATGTCTAAGCTTCTATTTTTGATAGCCTTTGTTTCTGCTGCTTTTATTGCACCCGCTGAGGTGCTCGCGCAAGCTCAAGACGTGGTCGAAATTACCGTTATGGGCACGAGCAAGAAAAACACCGGAAGTGCGGCTCGACAAGAGATCTTTGACCGAGTTGTTCAAGAAACATCGGTTCAGTATATCAAAGAAATCCTCGGTGAAGCTAAGTACGAAAAAAACCGAGACGTGATCCGAAATAAAATTATCAAAAATTCGCCAAAGTATGTGCTCTTTATGAAGGGCGGAAATCCAACGCCTAAAGGCGATGTGGCCGAAATGGAAGTGACACTAAAACTTTCCATTAAAAGCTTAGAGGCTTTACTTCTGAATGAGGGTTTACTTTATAAGCTTGAAGGTTCGCCTCGTGCGCTTCCCATGATTAGCGTTATCGACAAAGTGAACTCACGCTCTTACTCTTGGTGGAGCGCTCAAACCGAAGAAAAATCCTTTCTTCAAACTCAGGCCTATTATTTTAATACAAAGCTAAGGGAACAACTCAGACCCCGAGGCTTTTATGGGCTTAATCCCGCGTTTGCTAATTACAACGTGATCAATCCTGAAGCCTTCCAGGTCGAGAGCCTTCCGACCGAGGATCTTTTATTTTTAGGCGAATACTATCAAAGTCAGATCGTCATTCGAGGCGACATTGTTTTTAAGCCTGCAGAGTCGTCGCAGAGTTTTGTTGTTGAAATTAAACTCGTGGCACTTCACTCCGGAAACGGCCGCGTCGTCGGCGAAGTCATTCGAAGTTTTGAAACTGACTTAGGTGGTTTCCAAAAAGTAGTGGCTGATAAATTGGCTCAAGTTTCTGAACAGGTCGCACAAGACTTAGCGGTACAGTTGCATGATGCCTGGAAGAGCGGAACTTTTGGTGCAAGTCTCATTAGTCTTGCTGTGATCGGAGATCTCGATTTTCAGCAGCTCAATCAATTTAAAAAACTGCTCTTAACTCAGGTTAAAGATGTAAAAACTCTGAAAGAGAGATTTTTTGCTCCGGGCAGAGTGACCTTTGAACTTGATTCATCGGTAAACCCTCGACAATTGGCCGACGTAATTAAGGCCAAAAGTTTTCCTCGCTTTAAGTTAGATGTATCTGAAGTCAGGGCAGACGGTCTCGACATTAAAGTGAATTCGCTTTAGAGCCTGACTTAAGTCCAATAGGCGAATTTGCGAAGGTTTGTTATCCTAACAGCATGAAAAAACTTAAGAGCTCTTCTCTCGTATTATTTTTCACCCTCATTTCCGTTTTGTTTACGCTTGCATGCTCTCAAATGCAGCGCCGAAGCACTCCCGGTGCGGAGGTTCGTGATGTTCCGTTTTCGGCTCGAGGCGATGAAGATCAAAATCTACGTAAACGCGTTTTGATTTTGCCGTTTCTTGCGGAGGGCCCAGGTGCAAGTTCAATGACCGAAGAAGCACGTGGATTCTTTGTAAAAGAAATGGGACGCACAGGCCAATTTGTCATCATCAATCCCGAAGATCTGACAGAAGATCCTAAAAAACATATCACCGAAGAAAACCAATACAATATGGATCCTGTTGCAAAGCTTGCCTCAGGCATGGGCTTAACTGCGGTGATTGAAGGTAAAGTTTTAGACGTTCATGCACGAAGACTTGGGGATCAAGTCGGTATCATTCGTGAACTTAAGGCTGAAGTTAAAGTACGTGTTCGGCTGAGAATGGTTTCAGCTCGTAACGGCCGCGAAATATTTAATGAAGTGCGTGAAGCCACGGCGGACTCCTCAACTACGCGTGTGGGAGAAAAAGTTTCGACTGACGCCGACCTTTCATCAGATCCACGTTTAGCGAAAGTCGCGCTTAATAAGGCTTTTGCAGGAGCTCTTCCAGGTATCTCGAGAGCCTTAGATAAGTTGTCCTGGGAAGGACGGGTGGCGATGGTAAACGGC
>CAZDFM010000297.1:0-4464 GCA_964504465.1 uncultured Pseudobdellovibrionaceae bacterium
CTTGATATTTGCCCGGGTAAGGCGGCCGGCTTTCAATCCGGAACGCATGATTATTGCCGGTTTCAATAGTAGTACGCCTCCTAAATTATCTATCACTTATACCCGCCTTTAAACCATTGTTATGTGTGGTATTGTCGCCTATATCGGTAAAAAAGAAGCTTATCCTATCCTGATCAAAGGCCTTCAGCGCCTGGAGTATCGTGGATATGACAGTGCTGGTATCGCAGTACTGGATACCAAAAAAATACAGCGAGTTCGTGCGGTAGGAAAAATTGATATGCTTGCTGAAAAAGTAAAAGAACTCAATTCTGCACTCGACTTGTTAAACCAAGTTAGCCAGAAGGTTCCGGGAACCCGAAACATTCGACTAGAAGTCCGCCGCTTTATCGTCGACAATAACAATATGGAAATCGAAGGGCTTATTCGAAACGCTCAAGAGTTGAATCTGTTCAAACAATCGCTTCAGGCCTTAGCAGCTGATGGCCGAGTTCAAGACTTCCGATCACAAGTAGTTCCTCAGGCAGGCCAACAAGCTTTTGGGCTTAGGCTTAAAGTTAACCGGGATAGCGGTTCATGAATATAGATGATTTAAAAGACCGTTTAAATGAGCAACTGTCTGCAGCTTGGGGCGAACTCCAAGAGAACTCTACCTTTAATACTTTACGCGAAAAATATCAGGCGCTTTCGGCAAACGGACAAAAAGGCATCCAAGCAGGTGCCGCTTTATTTATTTTGCTTATTCTTTTTTATATTCCGTATTCTTATTTCTCTTCGTCATCGGTCGGGATCGAGGACTTTGAGCGCAATCGACAAATGATTCGCCAGTTGCTCGAAGCAAGCCGAAACTCCAAACTTCCACCACCATTACCTCCTGCTCAAAACCCTTCGAGCATGCAGAACCGAGTACAGATGCTTTTAGAAAGCTTCCGACTTGTTCCAGATCAGATTGCAAGCATCGAACCATTAGGACCGAACCCAGCTGGCGGCCTGGTCGTTCCTGTGATTCAGCAAAATGGGATTGCCGTAAATCTTAAGAATTTAAATTTGACACAGATTATGGAGATCGGACAGCGGCTCCAGAGTATAGATCCAGGATCAAAAATGACGGGGCTTGAAATCATTGCGTCGACTGAAAAAGCAAATTACTTCAACGTGGTTTTCAGAATCGTGAATTTTTCGCTTTCTGTTGAATCTGAACCGGCTGAAGATGCACGTCCTGGCCGCCGCGGAAGAGGGACTAATCGATGAGCCAAGCACTTCGCAAAATGATCACCGCCATCGCGAATGTGTTTAAGTACCACAAGGCAAAAGTGGGGCTTGTCATCTTAAGTACTCTACTGATTGGAGTGATGATATTCCCTTACGATGATTTAGGTGATCTCGTAAGTTCATTGGTTTCGAAGGGCTCTGGAAATCAGGTTTACTTGAAGTTTTCGAATCTAGGAATCGACCTCTTCCCGTCTCCGGGCTTGTCATTAAAAGATGTAGAGATGGACACTCCTGTTGCGACAGGAATTAAAGCTGGCGAGTTAAGTATATCTCCCTCAATCCCAAGCCTATTGATGTTTAAAGCCGGCGGCACAGCTCGCTTAACTGATTTTTTAAATGGAAATTTTATCTTAGGTTTCCAGGGAAGAAATTCCGTCACTGCGACTGATGGCAGCGGACATTATGAAATTTCGGCTGAGTCCCTTGATGTGGCCCAAGTCACAAAAGTAATGGACATTGATTTTCCTTTAAGAGGCCGAATTAGTCTCGAAGCAGAAGGCGATGTCGACGCTACTTTTGCAGAGCCTGCCCGCGCAGAGTTTGATCTCACCGCAGAGAAACTTCAGATGCTTCCGATGATGTTTAATATTCCTCAGTTTGGTCCTATGAACCTTCCTGGAGTTTTATTCTCGCAAGTCGGAATCAAAGGCCGTTTTCTTCCTCAGGACCGTGAAAGCAGCCGAAACCAAGTAAATCAGGATCTTATTCTAGAAGAAGTTGTTTTGGGAGCTGACCGCGACCCTATTCAAGGCCGAGTACGTGGTAAGCTCGAAGTTCGGATGATGACAGGTGGCGGTGGCGTGCGACCGATTCTTGATACTTATGACCTTCGTATTCAAATTACCGCGAAACCTGCGGCTCAAAAAGACTTTGGCCTTTATTTAAGCTTCCTTGATAAGCACAAGAAAGAGACGGCCGCCGGATCTGTCTATACTTTCAGAGTGGCGGGACGCGCCATGGGTTCTCCCCCCGAGCTCACCACCCTCCAAGCATTCCAATAACTTAACGCGCTCACACAGCAAGTTTTCAAATGGGCTCTAGAAGCGCTTTACGCCGGGTTTGGACTTTGCAATAACAGGTAATCAGTCGCGAAAATAATCGCCCAATTTATTTGGCAAATCATGTTTGGACACCATACTATTTGAGCTCTTTTAGGGGGAACTATGTCAGGAGTTAATAAAGTTATTATCGTTGGTCGTCTTGGGACTGATCCAGAAGTAAAAACTGTGACCGGCGGAAACACTGTTGCACGTCTTAGTGTTGCAACCAGTGAAAACTGGAACGATAAGCAGGGTCAAAAACAAGAGCGCACTGAATGGCACCGCGTAGTCGTTTGGGGAAAGCTTGCAGAACTCTGTGGCAAATATTTAGCAAAAGGTCGCCAAGTGTATCTTGAAGGACGTCTTCAAACTCGTTCATGGGAAGATCAACAAGGTCAAAAGAAGTACACGACTGAAATCGTGGCGAGCACCGTTCAATTTCTAGGTGGTGGTACTGGCGCTTCTCAAGGTAACAATGCAGAAGAAGGAAACTTCAACTTCCAAGACTTTGGCCCTGAGCCTTCGTTCGATAGCAACGAAGAGATTCCTTTTTAATAAATAGCACTGAGAATCTTTGGATTTAAAACAAGATCAGAATAAGATAAGAGGCATGTCCACCAGACTTGCCTCTTCTTTTTTAGCCAGCTTTTTCTTTCTCGCCGCCTGTAGCTTAGTCGGCGGCAACCTCACCGGCTGCAGCCTCTACAAATCTGAGGGTCGTAAGTTTTTAGAAGATAAAGGAATTACGTTCGCAGCTAACTCAAGTGCCGCAGTAGAGTGGAGTTTCGCGGCAAAGCAGATAAGTGAACCTTGCGCCGAACTGCTCTCTTCGCCTTCGCTCGATTCAGACGATTGGAAAACTTTTTCGCCAGTATTGGCGAATGAGTTGCCACAAGAAACCTTATTCGAATCAACATGGTCCAATACCTTTGAAGTCCTTGTATACACCGAAACTGAAAATCGGCATTTTTTGTGTGCGCTCTATTTTAAAAACACCACTGAACGTGATGCACGTATTGAGACCGAAGTCGAAGCTCTCCGCCATAAGATCTACAATCACCTCTTATAAACCTATTTTCTCTAGACGATGGGCTAAGTTAACGAGGCCTAGGCGCGCATTATTTTGCTAAAAAATGTTTGTTTTTTTAACATGTTAGCAAGGCCTACGGGAGAAAAATACAAATGAAAAATACAGTCCGACTTCTGGGAACCCTCTTGTTCTGTTTCTTTTTTTCTTTTGCTGCGGAAGCGGCAAAAGTTGCGAAGGTAAAAGGGAAAAAAGTTTTAATTAACCTCGATGGCGATCCCGCCCAAGTTGGAGACATCTACTACACTCTGACTCCTCAAGGGAAAAAAGCCGGTATTATTAAACTACAAAAAATTAAAGGTAACCAAGCGATCGCGATTCTCGGCAAAGGCCGCGCTCTCCCCGGTTACGGCTTAGAATATAGAACTCCTAAAGGAAGCACGGCAAAGTCTTCTTCAGGTACTGCAGGAGTTGAAGAAGCCATCGCGAGTGACAGCGGTGGATCCACTTCAGGAAGCTCTAAGAAAATGTTCTGGGGTGGAATGGTCGGATTTTCAATGGACACAATGGACGTCGATTTAAAGGATGGAAACGGCGCCACCCGAGCAACGGCTGGCCTTACCGGAAGCGCATTTAGCGTTAAAGGACTTTTTGATTACGAACTCCTACAACAAGTATGGTTCCGCGGAACTGCTGGTCTTGAAGGTTTTAAAGCTTCTGGTAGCAGTGTGTGCGGTGACAGCCCTACCTTCGGTCAAGCCTGCGATGTCGACATCAATTATCTCGCAATGGACCTTTGGGGTCGCTACCTCTTTAGCACTGGTGACTACAGACCTTGGCTCGGAGTCGGTTTTTCACTTCTCTTCCCGATGACGAAAAAAGCATCTGCGGTTGAAGAAGGCTCAATCTCAAATTCAAGCGTAATGGCTTTCGGTGGTGGACTTGATTGGTTCATCAGCAAAGACATGTATGTTCCGATTCAACTTGAATACGGGATCTTGCCAGAGTCCGAAGACGTAAGCGCTCACATGATCGCCCTTCGCGTTGGTCTTGGTATCCCCTTCTAATTTCCTTTCTCCGATCTTCGATTAGTGTTCTTCAAAACGTGAGTCACGTGAGCCCTTTCTA
>CAZDFM010000298.1:0-4422 GCA_964504465.1 uncultured Pseudobdellovibrionaceae bacterium
GGCGTAATATCGCATATTTTACGTTATGCGTCAATACACGTAAACTACCAGATTTACAGACAAATTAAACTTTCGGCTCAACCATCAGGTGTAGCAACTCAAACATCGTGTCCACCACCGCGAGCGCCGTAATATCCGAATGATCATATGGGGGCGAAAGTTCGACGATGTCTGCGGCAACCAAGTTTTTGATCTTAAGAGATCTAAGAATTCGCTGCGTTTCGTAAGTCGTGAGCCCACCTACCACGGGAGTGCCAGTGCCCGGAGCGTAAGCCGGATCCAAACAGTCCACATCAAAACTTATATACGTTGGCCCTTTATCAAAAACCGGAAGAGTCTTTAGGTACTCCTCAAGTCCTTTGGTTCTAAGGTCATCTACCGTCGTGACACGCACTTTATGTTTTTTAACAAAGTCCATATCATCGCCACCCGCAAGCGGGCCTCGGATTCCGATTTGCAAAACGTTTGCAGGATTAACTAAACCCTCGTCGACTGCGTGTCTTAAAAAAGCTCCGTGATGAAATTCGCAGTTCCAAGCCGCAGGATAAGTATCGAGGTGTGCATCAAAGTGAATGAGGTTGAGTGGCTCGCCAACTGCGCGCCGAGTGGCGCGCAACATCGGGAGAGTCGTAGAATGATCTCCCCCAATCGCGATAAACCTTTTTTTAAGCGTTAAGATCTGAGTAAAAAATTTGTCAATTCGCTCATAGGTTTGAGCCTGGTCAATTGGGACAGTTGGGCAATCTCCAATGTCCGCTACTTTTAGATTTTCGAAAAAGTTAACTCCCCGGCTCCAATGAAAACCACGTCCTAAGCTTGAAGCTTCTCTAACAGCTGAGGGCGCAAACCTTCCGCCTGGTCTATATGAAACTCCGCCGTCATAAGGCACACCGGTAAGAGCCACATCGTAGTCGCTATCCACAGCGACATAGGGAAGCCTAAAAAAAGTTTTGATTCCTGAATATCTCGGAAACTCACGACCACTCATAGGTTTATAATCCATTTTGCCTTCTTTCATCGCGACCTCTTACTTAGCTGGTACATCCGTTTTTTTCGGCGCATTCCCAGCAGCAGCTCCGCCTTCATCTTTTTTTTCTTCTTCTTTTGGCGGAGGATTGAGTTCAATATTCGGCTCATCTTTTTCGTTATGCTTTCGGTGCCCGACACTCCAATGAAGAACGCCTTTTTTATCGACGTTAATCGCAAACTTTTCTGGTTTGTCGTAGAGATAACGGGTTTTTTTCTCTTCTTCGAATTGCCCTTTAGGTCTTACAAAAACTTTTGCTGCTTCTGGAGTTTTAATAACAGTTCTTTTTTGCAAAACTTCTTTCCACTTTACTACGGGTTTTAGGTCCTTGATCTCATACCCAAACCACAGCAGACTTTGAATGCCGACTTCGCCTTGCGGCTCGTCCCAGAGTTTAATTTCTAAAAAATTTCTTTTGCCAATTTTTTTGAGACCCACTTCTTCCCATTCACGCGCTTCGCCCGGATACGGAAAGTCCTCGAGCGCCCGCCAAGTTCCATCAAAGATCGAAATTTTTGATTCGGTCACCTGCACACGTAGTCCAAAAGCCTCAAGCGAACAGGTCTTAGCTTCGAGATGGTCGGTCGGACATTTTGCAGTGGCTTTCTTAGATTTTGCTTTAGTTTTATTAGAAGCCGCGCCATGCACAGACGCGCTAAAAATTAAAAGAAAAAACAGCATTAAGCAGGAGGATATCGACTTCATTGCATTATCCTATGCAACATCAAGCCCCTCTTACAAGTGGATCATCACTTTATAAACGAAACCTCACCTGACTGCCTTGACACTTTGTCAAAATCGGAGTTCGTTGGGAGCATGACGGCCTTAGCCCTTCTCAACTCTTCAGGTCAAAAATCATTGGTCGCATGGTTCTTAAAACACCAACGCTCTTTGCCTTGGCGCGAGAACCGAGATCCTTACAGAATTTGGATTTCAGAGACGATGCTGCAACAAACAACTTCGACCGCCGTTAAGCCGTTTTTTGAGCGCTTCTTAGCGCGATTCCCTGATCTAAAATCTTTGGCTGAAGCCGATCAACAAGGCGTGTACGAAGTTTGGGCAGGCCTCGGGTATTATTCTCGTGCGCGCAATTTGTTAAAAGCTGCACAGCACATTTACGCGGCCGGTGGATTTCCAAAGACCTTTGAAGAGTTAATTCAGTATCCGGGCTTGGGCCCCTACACCGCACGCGCTGTAGCCTCGCTCGCTTTTGGTCAAAAAGTCGGGGTCATCGATGGCAACGTGATTCGTGTTCTTTCAAGAATTGGAAATCAACAGATTGAATGGTGGAAACCAAAAGAACGTCAGATATTGCAATCACAAGCCGACGAACTCAATCGACTTCAAGATCCTTATCTAATGAATCAAGCACTCATGGAACTTGGCGCGACGGTATGCTTACCGAAGAACCCGGTGTGTTTGATTTGTCCTGTACACACACAGTGCCAAGCCTTTAAAGCACAAACTATTCATCTTTTGCCCCTGAGAAAACCAAAAAAAGAAAATGAAATTTGGGTCTGGGAGCCCGTCGTCATTTCGAAAAAAGGACGTCTCGCATTTGTGAAAGACAAAGAGTTACCTTTTCTGAAATCACATTGGGTACTACCTGGACGTGCAAAAAGGATCAAAACAAAACCAAAGACCTATGATTTTAAACACAATATCACTCATCACGAGATTTATGTGACACTGACGCCTGCTCAAAGTAAAATTCTAGAGCCTTCAGTTTTGTTGAAAGATCAAAAGGAGATACTTTGGTTATCTTTACCCGAGGTGCAGGGACAAATCCCCGCCTCACTCATAAAAAAAGCCTTAGCGCAGTGGAAAACTTCACAAACAAAATAAGTTCGCTCTTACTACTGTCGCTACTCGCATCAAGTCTTTCAAGTTGCGAAAGCTCTCCGAAAAAAACTGGCTTAGAAGTTGGAAACGAAACTAAAGCCGTTCTCGATAAAAAAGAAAAACGTATCGAAATCAAAGGCCTCTCGATTCCGGGTCTTAATAGCCAAGCCCGTTTTTCTCCCGATGGTTCAAGCCTCTTGTTTGTAAGTGCAGAACGTCCTGAACATAAAAATGCACAAATATATTTGTTAAATCTCAAAACAAAATCTGAGAAGCGGCTCACATTTCAAGATGGAGAAAATGCGTCTCCCGCTTTTGACCCAGACGGTACTGGCTTTATTTATTCGAGCAACACCGATGAACTTAAAGAAGATCCAAAATTTATTCGCGAAGCTTTAGCCCGTATTAAAGGCGAGCAACCCACAAAAACTCCTCCTACGGCTCAGCCGGCATGGATGAGCCAAGCCTATGATATTTATCATAGCAATTGGGAAGGCACTCAAATTGGACGGCTAACCGAAACTAAAAATTATGATTCTGAAGGTTCGCTTCATCCGACTTACAACTTGATGGTTTTTTCTTCATTGCGTTCTGGCAAACTCGATTTGTATACGACCGACCGCAAAGGACAAAATCAAAAACTTTTAACTCGTGCTCCGGTTAATCAAGCCCAGCCCGTTTATTCTCCAGACGGAAAAAAGTTGGTTTGGGTCAAATACTCAGAAGATCTGGCAGAGGCTCAAATAGTTTCGGGCTTAGTTAATGCGCGCTCTCCACAAAACCTGACCTCGGCACCGGCACTTCATCAAACCCCGAGATGGTTTTCTGATGGCGAATGGATTCTGTTTTCATCCGACCGAAGTGTTAAAGGTAATTTCGACTTGTTCGTAATTAAAGCCGATGGTTCGTGTCTGCATCAGCTGACTTACCATTCTGCCCAAGACATTTACCCCGACGTCAGTCCAGACGGAAAATGGATTTCTTTCACGAGTGACCGCGGTGGAAGTCCTCAGCTCTATGTCATGAGTTATAGAAAACCTGAGTCTTGCCCAGAAGATGGACCTGCTGCTAAGCTAAAAAAATAGCAACTTAGAATTTACGGCGCAAAACTTTGAGCTTTTAAGCTTAGGAGATAATGGTGATCAAACCGGTACTGTTAGTGGCATCTTTATTTTTAAGTTTCACTGCTAAGGCCGCCCCCATCCCCGCAACTTCAAGCTCAAGCGTGATTGCTCCCCAACTCGGGCGCTATATATCATCTTCGGGTTTTATGCTAAATGCCGGGCAATCTTCTTGGGTCCAAAACGTAAGCCCTAAGGGGATTGATTCAGTTGCGACAGTATATAAAGGCCCAATTAATTCAGACGGCATTCAAGCCGCACTCACCGTAAGTGTTGACGATTTAAAAAGAAAAACTTCACTCAAGTCCTATATCAAGCGCTGGTCAAAAGACTATCCACGCTTTGGATTTGATATCTTGGCTTCAAAACCTGTGAAGGTGAACAGCGAAGTCGCCTACAAGCTGCGGGGCGACAATCATGGCAAGCTGGTCG
>CAZDFM010000299.1:0-4413 GCA_964504465.1 uncultured Pseudobdellovibrionaceae bacterium
GCCCGAACTCTTCCGAAAAAGAAAGTTCGTAACCTTATCCATTTAGCGCTCGAAAAAGGCGTTATCACAAAAGAAGAGCACGCACTTGTGATTGAAGCCGAAGCATTGCGCTATGACGCAATTCAGGTGGATTCTTTCAATGAGGAGCAATATGCACCCGGCTATGTGCCGGAAAGCAAGATCACGATGGTCACTCCTCTTGAAACCGAAGCGATTGGTTTTGCTTCAGATAAAAAGAAAGATTAAGCAGTAGAACTTCAGATAAAAGCAGACTAAAAAGGGACCCACAAGGTCCCTTTTTTATTTTTTAGATTCGATCGGAGATTAAGATGAAAAAAGAAACTGTTGCAGTGCATTCGGGCGAAAAAGAAAACTCTTTTTACGGCTCTGTGAATGTTCCGATCTTACCGTCTTGATCGAGGCTCCGATTATCATGACATCAAGTACATGCGGCTGAGTAATTCTCCCAACCACTTACAAATTCACCAGAAAATTGCCGAGCTTGAAGGAACGGAGGCTGCACTTGTGACGGCGAGTGGAATGGCCGCAATTTCAACCGCTCTTTTAACTTTTCTCAAAGCCGGAGATCATCTTTTAGTTCAAGACGCGCTTTACGGAGGAACTCATGATTTTCTACGTGAAGACCTGACGGCAATTGGAGTGAGCTACAGCTCATTAGACTTAAATAAACCCGAAACTTGGAAAGCCGCTCTAAAACCCAACACGAAGATTTTTTATGTAGAGGCCATGACCAATCCTTTGCTGAAGATCGGGGACTTAAAAGAAGTGGTGAAGTTTTGTAAGAGCCACAATCTTATTTCGATTATCGACAACACCTTTCCCACGCCGGCTGTCTTTAGGCCTTGTTTGTTTGGTTTTGATTTAGTTGTGCATAGTGCAACGAAAGCTCTTAACGGACACTCTGACATTATTGCGGGTGCTATTGCGGGTAAAAAAACTTTACTGGAACCCATCTTTCGAAAGCTGAACCACTTGGGCGGGTTTTTAGATGTGCATTCGATTTATCTTTTAAATAGAGGGCTCAAAACTCTTTTTGTGCGGGTCGAAAGACAGTGTGAAAACGCTTTGGCGCTTGCGCGGTTCTTAGAAAAGCACCCACAAGTTAAGACGGTTATTTACCCGGGTCTCGAATCTCATCCACAGCATGCACGGGCAAAAGAGTACTTTTCGACTTCAACATCTGAGTATTACGGAACGATGCTAAGCTTTGAGCTTAAGGGGACTGTTGCTGAAACAGATCAATTTATTTCTGGGCTCAAGCTCTTTTTAGAGGCTCCGAGTTTAGGTGGAGTTGAGAGTCTTGTGACAAGACCGGTGACGAGTTCACATTCGGGCTTGAGCGTCGACGAGAGAAAAGCTGCAGGCTTACCAGAAAATCTTATTCGAGTTTCAGTAGGACTTGAGAATGTCGACGATCTCATTGCGGATATCGAGCGTGCAATCGAAAATATAAAATAGAAAGGCGAAAGCCTAGCGACGATACTTTTTGTAACGTTCGTAAAATGCGGCTCTTGGATTAGCTGGTTTTTGATCAGGCGAAACAATTTTAAATTCGATTTTCCCAGGAGCGGTTCCAAAACTTCCGCCAGCACTTCCGCCCAGTGCAGATCCACCAAATGAGGGTCTTTCAAATGCTGGGGCGTCGTTCATAGCCTCGTCTTCGGGGATTCCTAAATCGCCTTCGCCAGTTTCGTCAAATGCGGGTCGGGGAATACGTCCGTTAAAAGGGGCGGGAGGTCCCTCGCTGTCGCCGCTATCAAGCTGGCTATCAGCATCGGCAGGGTTGGGGCGACCAAAGCGGGCCGCCTGCGCTTCAAAGGCGAGTGTTAACGCCATAAACAGGATTACAAAATTCGCTACTTTAGCCACATTCTCCGCCTTTAATTCATTTCAGATCAAATATATGCGATCTGAGGCCTGAATTTAGCCCATAGGGGCTACCATTACAAGAATGCAAGGCTTATGCGAGGCGGGAAGGCCCGAGGCGTTCAGTAAGCGTGCGCATCTAAACCTTCTTAGTAGACCTTCCACATAGTCAGTATAATGGCCAAACCCACTCCAGCTACGGCGAGTGCGATCACCATAAGTGTGAAAGAACTTAGGGGTCTCATCTTACGAATTGGATCCATGCGGTCCGGAGTTGGAACTGCGGTTTTCATAACTCCTCCTTTTGTTAAGTCAAATATCTCATAGGTTTTCTGCGGGAGCGAAGTATGGGGCGCTTTAATTCGATATCTTCACACTAGGGTGTAGAAACTTACAAAAATTTACTCAAGAGCTTCAGGACTTTACTCCAAGTTACAGGTGGTTCGTCGAGTAGACTTTTAGAGAGAAAAAAGGTCGAGCCGACTTTTACGCCCGCAATGACTTATCTTACTGCTGCAGTCTGACGAAGAGTTACTGACTCTTTAAAGGATGAAGATGGGCGTTCCAAAACTAACTGATCATATCGAAGCCGTTTACCAAGCACTTCAGAAGATGCCCTTCTTTAGAAATTTCCCTCTTGAGTTTTTGCACGAATTAGCCCAAGCCTGTGATCTGGCTCAGTTTAATGTGGGCGATGAAATCCTCTCTCAAGGCCAGCTTAATCAGCATTTATATTTTTTGATTTCGGGACGGGTTTCGGTTTCTGTCGACAATGGTGTGGTCGCCGAACTTATGTCGATAGGTGACTTGTTAGGTGAGATGAGTGTTATTACAAAACAGCCTTGTACAGCGACCATCGTCGCGGATTCAGAAGTTATTGTTTTGCGATTAGGAGTCGACGCACTTGAAGAGGGCGCAAATGCTCAAACTGATCGTTTTAAATATTTGCTCTACAGAGTTTATGCCTCGATTTTGACAAAAAAACTGAGTGAAACAAATCAAAAAGCTAAGCACCTTGAGAGCGTGAGTCTGACTCTTGAGAAAGCACAAAGAGAGCTACAAGAAATTAACGAAAATCTCGAGCGCAAAGTCGAAATTCGTACTCGCGATCTAGAGAATAAATCTGAAGCTTTGCAGTTATCTCAAAAAAAGATGGAGTCGCAAAATTTAGAACTCGTCACGAGTCACAAAAAACTAGAAGAACTTTATAATACAAAGAATCTGACTTTTTCGAAGCTCGAAGACCTTTACAAAAATCACCTCGTCCAACTTAAGAATGATCTCAGTGAATTGCGAAAGCACGTTAGCACCGATGCGCAGCCCATTTTAGATCAAGCCTCAACTAAACTTTCTGAAACAATGACTTTGCTAAAACCGATTTCTGAAATTTATCATACAGAACAGTCGATGAAGTCGAAAAAGGTCTTACTTATCGAGTCCAACAAAAAACAGCAAACTCTTGCGAAGCTTGCACTTGGCGGAACCGGTGTTCATTTGGACATAGTATCTTCGGTCGACGAGCTTATAAAAGGTGTCGAGAGCAACTTTGATATTATTTTTCTAGATGCAGATTCGTTTTCAAGGGCAGAAGAAATGCGTTCGCGCTTTCCTACCTCGAGCATTGTGTTGATGACCTCGGACTCGATCAAAGAGTACTTTTCAGTATTACAAAAATCTAAGGTTTTACCCAATATCGTGTCGCGCGCCGAGGGTGATCGCGGTTTTACAGTTAAGAATATCGTAACCACTGTGACCAAGCTCACTTCAAAAGATCTCTTTGGATTAGAAAAGTACGTTTCTTGGGGGGCTGATGTTAAAGTTGTACCGGTGGTCGCTTCAGACAAACGGGCAGAGTACATCGCAAACATGCAAAAGTATTTTGAGACTCTCGGAGTACGAAGCTCGACACGCGACCGCGCGGCCTTAGTTACAGAAGAACTTTTGATGAACGCGATTTACGACGCACCGGTGGATTCAAGTGGTAAGAGTTTGTTCAATCACAAAACTCGACAAGAAATTATCTATTTAAAACCCAACCAACAGTCCAAGTACCGTTATGCAACTGATGGAACTTTACTTGCGGTCTCTGTCGAAGATCCCTTTGGAAGCCTCTCAGGCAAAGTGATTTTAAACTACCTCGAAAGCTGTTACGGCGGCGCCGCTGGAAGCCTCAACAAAGAAAAAGGCGGAGCAGGCAGAGGACTCCACCAAATTGTCGAAAACTCAGACCTCGTCGTTTTCAACATCCACCCCGGCGTCAAAACCGAAATCATCGCACTATTTTACCTCGACAAAAACGACGCCCAATCCAAGGTTCCCTCTTTCCACCTTTTCATCGCCTAAGCCTTTCTTGCCCCCAAGATTCGCTTTTAAAAAACGAGCTCCGGTCCCCCCTCGAGCGACTGGGTGGTTGGTGCCCTTTGTTGGGACACGCCATCCATGGCTCGCTGCCCCTGGGTACGCCATCGTGCCTAGCCGGCCCCAACGGCGCAGAGGTCCAACCAAAGGGCACCAACCACCCAGCCC
>CAZDFM010000300.1:0-4406 GCA_964504465.1 uncultured Pseudobdellovibrionaceae bacterium
CGACAACATCCGCGCCGCGAGCAGCTGATAGACATAATAAATGGCGCCCGAAACTGCGCTTAATCCCAAAAACAAAAGTGCATTAAATTTTTCAGCGCGCGACTTGGGACTCACAGTTTTTGGGCCTTCGCTAGATCAAGGGTGGCTCTTAACTTTTTAAGTTTGAAATAAAGCTTAAAGGTATCCACCAATAGGCTTAGCCCAACGTTAATGACATGGATCAGATCCTTCGCAACTCGACGAGATTGAACAAAATAATCAAGGCGGATTGGAGCTTCAAGAATTTCAGTATGACCAAACATGTTTGCAAGAGACAAAATCTCTAAATCAAACCCGTAACGGTTGATTTCAAGATGTGGGAGTACGTCTTGTAAAACCTGGCGCTTAAAAAGTTTGATTCCAACTTGAGTGTCCGAGACGTCAATTTTAAATAAGAAATGAATCAGTTTTTGAAACAGAGCCGAAAGGAAACGTCTATACCAAGGGTAATAAACTTTAGACTGTGGGTGACGTTTTGAGCCTATAACTATATCCGCGTTGTAGAGTGCCATCAGACCAATAAAGATTTTAAGTTCTTTGGGATGAAGCTCCATGCCGCCATCGATAAAAAAGATGTAATCTCCGCGGGCTTCTTTGAAACCCTCCCGAACTGCGTTGCCTTTACCAAGATTTTTAGAAACAATTTTGTAGCGAACATTTGGATCTTGAAAGTGTGCCAAGGTGAGATTGGTGCCGTCAGTTGAGCCGTCGCTTACCACGATAATTTCAAACTGCAGAAAGTGCTCTTCTACTTCAGAAATTAACAGATCTAAATTATCGACAAGCTTAGCGGCTTCATTAAAAACTGGTACCACGACACTCACGACTGCGTGAGATAAATCAGTTTGTGGTGAGGGTGGAAAATTCGGCCCGGTCATAATGATATTATGACGGTGATTTAGCTAAAGAGTCGAGAATGATTTGTGAGGGTTTAAACTCGACACTTTGAGCCGGACGCTGAAACTGTGCGGGGTTCTGAAGAAACCCTGAGATAAGCTCTGGGTCAAATTTCGACAGCACGCAATTCGCATCTAAGCCTTCTTGCCGTTCGGTGAAATGTCTTAGAATCAGGCAGGGTTTTCCGAGGTATGAACATTCCTCTTGATTGCTCCCCCCGTCTGTTACCAGATACTCACAAGCTTTTAGCCAATGAGCAAACTCGTGGAATGGCATTCGAGGAATTAAATGAATTCCTCGCTGAGTTAAATAGTCTTTTCGATTTTCAGAAATCAGTTTTTGCTCAGTCGAAGGATGTAACACCATATAAACTGGCGCTTCGCGGGCGGCTTGGGTCAGCGCCTTTTCAATAGCTTTCCAATTTGCTTCTGAGTTGAGGTTCTCAAAGCGATGAATGTTTGCAAGGACAAACGCCCCCCGAGGTAAATTGGCTGGGGGAGGTCTCTTGAGCATCAAGGTCAGGGCTTCACCCATAGTGTTACCTTGTGTGTTGATGATTTGACCTCGCGTGTGGCTCTTCTTTAAGTTTTCAAATGACCAACTGTCCGGAGAAAAATGAAAATCCGCAAGCTTCGAAACCAAACGCCTGCTGATCTCCTCAGGAAAAGGATTCAGGAGCGAGTTAGACCTTAGTCCTGCCTCCACATGCGAAAGGCGTAGCCCTGTTCGCTTTGCCCAAAAGGAACCAAGCAAAGTCGAAAGTGTATCGCCGTGTACCAGGACTTCGGTGCCTGGATTTAAATGGGCTTTTAATGCAGACGTTGAAATGAAAAATGCTTTTAAAAACCAGAGCAGAGCTTGGCGAGAACTGCCTAGATCCGAGTCAGCTCGAAGCAAAAACTGCAATTTCTCTTCGGGAAGCTCGAATTGCCGCCATTGCTTTAAAAAGTTAACCCCGCTTTGTCCCGTTGAATAAACGGTCCAGTTGAGCCCTTTTACTTCAGCGGCAACTAAAAGTGGGTAGATCTTAATGAGCTCGCCTGAGGTGCCCATTATAAATGCCAAGTTCATAGATCTATTATGAAAGCCAAATGCAAAAATGGGCAGCTGTTTTTTGTTGTTGCCTAGCCTCTCAGGAGTTTGAACTCGAGCTTATTTGACCAACTCCGCCCAATTCGAGATACTTACAGCATGGAATTACAAGATCACTCGACCAGTCGAAAAGCCCTTCTCATTAATCTCAATGACGAAATTTATGGAACCTTTGCCGAAATCGGCGCGGGCCAAGAAGTCGCACGACACTTCTTTCAGGCGGGTCGAGCGTCACATACCATCGCAAAAACTATTTCTGCTTACGATATGACTTTTAGTGATGCGATCTACGGGCGCGCCGAAAGGTATGTTTGCGAAGCTCGTTTGCTTAAAATGCTCGATCACGAGTACTCGCTTTTAAAAGAACGTCTTGCGGGGCAAAGAGGCGCTACGACAAAATTTTTTGCATTTGCTAACACGGTCACTACGACTTCAAGAAGTCGTGGTGATACACAGTCACATGGTTGGCTGGGTATTCGTTTTCAAACTCGGCCCGGCGGGCCCCACAACGATGTCATTCTACATGTACGCCTTTGGGATCAGTTTCGACTTCAGCAGCAAGAAGCCCTTGGCCGCTTGGGTGTGAATCTGATTTACAATGCGTTTCATCAAAAATCTGCAGAAGATTTTATCAAGACGATCCAAGAGAACATTGAAGATCAACGTGTCGAAATTGATTTGCTCCGTTTTTCGGGAGAAGATTTTAAACATATCGACAATCGGTTAGCGAGTTTAGAGTTGGTTCGCCAAGGACAAACCGAAGCCATTATCTTTGATTCTAACGGTCAGGTGCAATTGGCAGGAGAATTACTCTACAGCCGCCCCTGCTTGGTTTTACGCGGAACCTTTCGCCCTGTTACCAATACCAATCTCGAGATTCTTCAAAAGGGCACCGAGCAGTTTATTGCAGACGGCGCTAACAAAGAAAAAATGAAAGTGCTTTTTGAAATGACCATGTCCTCGATAATGAATGAGGGCCGTCTCGACAAAGAGGATTTTTTAAATCGTGTTGATACTCTAACCGCGCTCGGACATCCCGTGATGGTTTCAAACTTTTCGTTGTTCTATCAGTTAAAGACTTACTTGAGAACTTGTACGCAAGACCGCATCGCACTTGTGATCGGCGCCTCCCACCTTGAAAAGCTACTCGACGAAAAATACTATGCCGATATTAAAGGTGGAATCTTAGAAGCATTCTCTAGGCTATTTGATAAAAACACAGAAGTTTTAGTTTTCCCGTTCAAAACTGAACAGCTTTGTATGACGGCCTCGACCTTTAATACCTCTCCAAGCATGATGCCGCTTTTTCAGTATCTCTATAAAAACAATATGATTCGAGACATCTCTAACTGTGAAGGCGTGAACACTTCTATTCATTCAGGCGATGTCAGAAAAATGCTCGAGTCAAACGAGCCGGGCTGGGAAAAGATGGTTCCCTCTGCGGTTTCAACCCTCATCAAAAGCAAAAAGCTTTTTGGGTACAATCCAAAATGAAAATTCGGTCACAAGCTTTAAGTTTATTTTTTGTACTAGCTTCTCTGGTTTCTTTCACCTCTAAAGCTGATGACCTTTACCGACAGAAATACGATCCAAAAGCTCAGCCTACTTCGGCATATAACCCGCAAACTCCACCGCCTACAGTGCAGGGACCTAATCAACCACCAGAAGCACAAAATCAGCCGCCGCCAAAAGTTGAGCCCAAAGTTGAAGGCGAACTGAATTCTTTCTTTCAAGAAGGCCCTAAAAAGTTGCGCCAAGTGTTTCAAGAAAACCGAAGTTGGCTTGCAGAAAAGACGAAATCAGGAGAGCGGGCCTACGTTATCACGACTGAAATTTTGAAGATTGCGAATGACCCTGAAGTTCAAAAAGCGATTCTCGATGTAGCAGAAAAGTTTCGTTTTAAGCCGCTTTTGCTGGCTGAAGTTTTACTTTTGATACTCACACTGGTTTTTCGCTCGACTCGCTCACCATCGAAAAGTGTTTTTCTTCGAGTGGTCGAGCAACTGATTATAACTAATGTGTATGCAATTCTGGCAGTCATTGTGATTCCGACTGCCTTCTTAGGGAAGAGCTACTGGTATTTGCTCTTTAATCTTACGACCCGAGTTTTAGCGATTTTTTATCCGAACCTGGGCCCAGTTAGCCAGTAGTTGCACTCCCTGCCCGTTACCGCCGGCCTCTAGAAAAGCTCCGCCGGCTGAGTCCTTCCACGAATAAATATCTAGATGAGCCCACGTCGTCTTTTTCACAAAGGATTCTAGAAACAAAGCAGCTGTAATGGCTCCACCAAAACCTTCTACAGAGTTTGTCATAGCTGCCACTGGTGATGCCATACTTGGCCGATAGTCTTGATAAAGTGGCATCGGCCATGCGGGGTC
>CAZDFM010000301.1:0-4392 GCA_964504465.1 uncultured Pseudobdellovibrionaceae bacterium
AATTCGTAGTGCGGCTTAAAAGATTCCCCATATTGTTAGCGAGATCGTTGTTAATTTTTTGAACCGCGAGTTCAAAAGAAAAAGGCGCATCGTTACCGAGGTGAATCTCGCGTACGAAGAAGAAGCGAAGTGAATCAACACCGACGATATCTTTAACATCGAGCGGACTCAATACGGTGCCTGAAGATTTACTCATCTTGGCGTTGTCTTTATTTAGAATCCAACCGTGACCAAAAATCACTTTTGGTATTTGAGTCTTTAAACCCATTAACATTGTGGGCCAATACACGGCGTGAGTGGTGAGAATGTCTTTTCCGATAATGTGATGAACAGCAGCGTCTGGACCTGACCACCAGGTTTTAAATTTGTCCGCTTTTTCTGGCTGCATAAATCCTACAGCAGTGGCGTAATTTAAAAGAGCATCAAACCAAACGTAAGTTACATAATCTTTGTCAAAGGGGAGTTCGATTCCCCAGCTCAGTCGTGCCTTTGACCGTGAAATACAAAGATCCGCCAGCGGTTGCTTTAAGAAACCTAAAACTTCGTTTCGTCGATAATCTGGTTGGATAAAATTAGGATTCGCATTGATGTGATCAATCAGCTGCTGCTGATACTGACTCATTTTAAAGAAGTAGTTCTTCTCGGCAATCTTTTGGACTTCGCCACCAGAGGGAGTCTTCCCGTTTACGAGATCCTTTTCGGTATAAAAGATTTCTTCTGAAACAGAATACCAACCTTCATAGGTGTCTTCGTAAATTAAACCAGCATCGAATAACTGTTGAAGCGCTGCTTGTACGGCCTTTTTATGGAAGTCATCCGTCGTTCTAAAAAAGATATCGTAGCTGATGTCGAGTTCTTTCCAGACGCGCTTAAAATTTTCGGCGAGCTCGTCGCAATGTACTTGCGGGTCAAGACCACGCTTTTCTGCAGCGGCTTGAACTTTTTGACCGTGTTCATCAGTTCCCGTGAGGAATAAAGTTTCGTAACCCAAGAAGCGATGATATCGAGCCAAGACATCTGCCATGATCGTGGCGTAAGCCGTTCCTAAGTGGGGCTTGTCGTTGACATAATAAATCGGTGTCGTGATGTAAAATCGCTTCATGAATTCTCCTAGAACGGGCCGCGAGCTTTCTGCTTATTTGGCAGATTCTCAATCTTTGTCTGGAGAGACAATCTCTTTTAAGTTCAAAGCTTTGAGCGCTGCAGAGAGATTTTTGCGCATCTCAGGCAATTGCGCAATCGTCGCCGTCGATTTAAGTGCGCGTTTGAGTGGTTGAAGCGGATAGCCACCAAACATTCCAGGTCCATTCAGAGATTTTGTAATTCCCGAAAGCCCTGCGACTTGGATTTGGTCTCCGACTGTTAAGTGTCCCGCAATCGAAGTTCTGCCTCCAAAAACGCAGTTGCTTCCAATGGTCACGGAACCCGCGGCAATCATGCCGCCGGTGACGATGGTGTTTTTGCCGATTTGAATATTGTGGCCAAAGTGGCAATGGTTGTCGATTTTAGTGCCGTATCCGATTCTTGAGTCATCGTAAGTCCCGCGGTCGATTTGTACTCCTGCGCCGATATGTACGTCGTCTTCGATGATGACACGGCCGTAATGATTGATGCGGTAGTGGTTACCTTTCTCATCATGCGCATATCCAAAACCCTCAGTCGCAATTGAAGTCTGAGGATGAATTTCGCAGGCTTTGCCGATTTCAGTCGAATGACCAATGAAAACTTGCGGATGAATATGACTGTTGGGTCCGATTTTAACATCGGCTTCGATCGTTACATTAGAGCCAATGACGCAGTTGTCGCCAATTTCGCAGCCCGGACCAATAGAAGTAAATGCGCCGATCACCACGTTTTTACCAATGCGTGCGCTTGGATCTATACTTGCGTGTGAGGAAATAGGTGCGCCGGACGGGATTTTATTTTTTGTGATAGGAAAAAAGTCTCGGCCCATATAGGCCATCACAAGCTGAGGATTGGGGCTCACGAGGAGACTCGCGTCTTGAGGCGCAAAAGTTTGCGCTTGAGACAAAAGTTTTTTACTGACCACCCAAATTCGAGAAGCGCTTGTTTTGGCAGCATTCAAATGCTCTGCATCAGAAACAAAAATGGCGTGTTGGGATTTTGCGAGTGAAGGTGTTTGAAGTCCGATGACAGTAGTGTTTTCGGGGCCTTGGACAAAGCTGAGGTATTGGGAATATTTTTCAACGAGCATTTGGATATTGAGGCTCACGACAGACTTCCTTATTCAATGTTGAAGCACTTTTTATTACTCGAAATAACTAGCCGCTTTTGGTGGGTGAAGTCTATGAAAAACGCGGGTTTACCTAGCCAACCCGGTATAATTGTTGTATTACCTTGAAAGCTTTTTAGCAGGAGTGTCCTATGACTAAAGTTTCAGTAAAGGCCAAGCCCAAAGCATCCAAGGCGAAATCGCCTAAGGCTTCGACCGCATCGAAATCTAAAAATTCCGTTAAGAAACCAGCTGTAAAAGCTCAAGCCAAAGTAAAGGCCCAGCCAAAGAATCAGTCAAAGTCCAACGGCAAGTCCGCCGTTTCTGCACTAAAAAGTGCGGCAAATAAATTGATTGAGAAAGCCTCTGAAACTCTCAGTAAGGTTACAGCACCAGAAAAAACTTCTGCACCTGTAGCCCCACAGAAGAACAAAGGGACTGAAAAGGCAAAGGCTCGTGAATCGGCAATGATCCGAGCGAAAAAAGAAGCTCTTGAGACTGTGGCGACCGAAGCTGCCGAAAATAAGAAGCGCGGTCGTAAGGCAAAAATCGAAGACATCGGTCCTGAAGAGAGCTTGAGCAAGCTCGGTAAAAAATGGGCCAGCCTCTATAAAAAATCTGAAGAATCAAAGACTCCCACTTACAACATGCGCGGCGTGTTCGAAGAAAAAACACCGATCCAGCATAAAGTTTTGGGTTGGGGATATATTCTCAGCAATAAAAACGACCGTTTAGAAGTTCTTTTTAAAGACGGAATCCGTTTTTTAATCTCGAATTACAAAGCCTAGCCGTTAAGTTATGGGCTTGTGACCTTTGGAGGATTAGGATACAAATGTTCCAAAGGGAGAACTTTATATAATATGGCAAAAGACGATTTAGCACAGTTAGATGGGCGTATTGTAGACGCTGGCGCGGGCGGCATTTACAAAGTAAAGCTCGACAATGAAGTAGAGATTTCTGCAAAACTTTGCGGAAAAATGAGACGTTTTAATATTCGGGTCGTTGTCGGTGACAAAGTGACCGTTGGAGTTTCTCCATATGATCCCACTCATGGGCTCATCATGTACCGTCACAAATAATCCTTAAAATTAGATTTAGGTTCATCATATGAGTATTCAATTAGATTCTGCCTTCAAAGCCTACGCGGCCCAAATGCTTCCCAAAATCAGCATTAAATCCATCGAAGCAGTGCTTGCACTGACTGCTGAGGGCGGAACTGTTCCATTTATCGCGCGTTATCGAAAAGAAAAAACCGGAAACTTGGATGAAGTTGAAATCCGTCAGGTTTTAGAATTTCACGAAACTTGGGAAGAAGTTCAAAAGCGTCGCGAATTCGTACTCACAGAAATTGAAAAGCAGGGCAACCTTACGGACGAAATCAAGCAGCGCTTGATCAAGACCCAAGACCTTGAAGAGATCGAAGAAATCTACCGACCTTTCAAACGCAAAAAGAAAACCAAAGCTACTTTGGCTCGCGAAGCCGGTCTTGCGCCTTTGGCCGACTGGATCTGGGGTTTGGGTCATGGTGAGATTTCAGATGCGACAACTCTAGAAGTAAAAGCTAAAGAATTCACAAGCCCTACAAAAGGACTTGCGACTTATGATGAAGTCCTTCGAGGTGCTCAGCATATTTTAGTCGAGAAGCTTTCAAACGACGGAGACCTTCGCCAAAAAGTTCGCGAAGAGTTTATGAAGAACGGCCAAGTGATTTCGGCCAAAACTCCTCAATTCAAAGCGCATTCGAAATACGAAATGTACGCTCAGTTTTCTGAATCCGTAAAAAGTTTAGATCAAGCTAAAGCTTCTCATCGTTACTTGGCGCTTCGCCGAGGGTGGCAAGAAGGTGAACTTAAAGTTTCTATGGAAACCGATGAAGCGCCTTTGTTGTTAGCCTTTGAAAAAGCCGCATGTACCAAGGACTGTCAGGCGACGACCTTCTTAAAAGAGACGGCGAAAATTGCGTTGAACGTTCATGTAATTCCTTCGATCACGAACGAAATCCACGCCTACCTCAAAACGAATGCGGATTTACAGGCGATCTCAGTTTTTGCCGAGAACGTCGGAAAAGTTTTGATGGGCTCTCCATTTGGTGCTCGATTAGTTTTGGGTGTGGATCCGGGATTACGAACAGGCTGCAAATTAGCTCTGGTAGATAAGGG
>CAZDFM010000302.1:0-4380 GCA_964504465.1 uncultured Pseudobdellovibrionaceae bacterium
TTCCACGATAGCTTTTTGTATTGGAAGCGTTCTCAGAGCTACCGAAGTTTTGTCGAATGTATCCTGAATCTTCATATCCAAACCCCCGATGTGTTGGCTCGTTTGAGTTTTGACGGTGCGAATTGTCTTCATACTGAAAATTGTCTTTATAATAATCCGAATAATCATGTGGGCGGTAATCGTCACGATTCATGTGCGTGCCCTGATCTCTATTTCGCATGATTTGCTCCTGTTGTTTTCAACTCGCTGTTTGCATCAGATTTATAAACTACCTTGATTGACTAACTCGGTTGATTTTTTTCGGGGTTCTTTAAGAAAACTTCTCATTAGTGATAAAGCGTTCAAAGTTGCATGACCCCATTTTGTGTTATCAAAAATGCACCAGGCATTTTTATTTTTTGCTAAAGCTATCTTTAACTTAGCCTCGAAAAGTGCAAGTCGTTCTGGCTCGTAAGAGCTGTCGTAAAGTACAGGTGACCCATGTAGTCTCAAGTAAACAAATGTTTCGAATTCTTCATCATTTGTGGACCCCGGCCCCTGTCGCGATGGTACTAAGACCGGATCGGCATAGACCTGGGTCATCGCATAAGCCTTCAAAATTTTACGTGCTTCTTCTGACGCCCAACTCAGATGGCGCGGTTCAAAGGCTACTGGCCCCGTATGACAGGATCGAAGTTTTTCGAAAAAGGCTTCAACGTTAAGATCAAACTGAAAGCTCGGAGGGAGTTGCACCAGCAGACAACCTAATTTTTCTTCTAGGTGCTGAATGGGCTCGAGAGTTTCACGTAAATAATCTCTCGTACAATTCAACTTTTGCTCATGAGAAATTGCTTTGGCGAGTTTTACTGAGAATCGAAAATCAGCTGGGACACATTGAGCCCAGCGTTCGTAGGTTTTAGCTTTGTGTGGACGGTAAAATGAACTGTTGATTTCGACCGCGTTGAATTTTTGGCTATATTTTTCTAAGACTGATCCTTCACCTGGAAATTCCAGTCTAGCTTCCTTCGGAATCGACCATGCTGCGGTACCTATATAATAATTTGCCGTCATATCGAATAGGATACGCGCTCACTTAGTAAAGGCCCAGACCTACCGGTGATCTTTTAAATATAATCAAAAGTCTCTACACAAATGCTCCATGCTTAATTTTGCTGTTCTTCATAAACTAAGCGAGATCTATAACATCAAAAACCGTAAATGACTGATGAGTTATGGATAAGCTAAAGAGGGAGATGGGAAGATGGAACTCGCAAAGTACTTAGATTCAACATTTGAGAAAAATTATTGCCCAATAGAACTCCGTCAAGTGGGTGCATCACTTGCGGTGGTTCCAAAAACAAAAAAGAAAAAAAAGAAGCAGCCCAATGCTCAGCTGTTTCGCCTGTACGAAGACTGGTCCGAACAACGCTTGATGAATCGCGCCTCAGTTGTCGGTGTAAAAGGTTGGTCGTCAATGACTCGAGAACAGCTCATTGAGGCACTCCGTCAGGCCTAGAATTTACCCAAATGTGAGCGGAGCTAAACCCTAGAAAAGCCCCGCTTTTTTATAATCTTTTCCCAAATTAATCGCGAATTTGCTGCTCAGGCACCGGACGCTTGCAAAACGTCCGTTTTCCCCCAAAAGTGCCTCTATGTTAAAACGTATAACGTCTCTTAAGCTCACTTCGTGGATCTTTATTTCATTGGCCTTGGGCTTCGCAATTGGAGTTTGGTTTCCGGGCATGGCTCAGGCAATCACCCCGTTTCGGACCGTGTTTTTAAATGGTGTGAAATGTATTATCGCTCCCTTAATCTTTGCTTCGATTGTTTGCGGAATTAATTCCTCTGGAAGCGTTAAAGGTTTAGGGCGGCTCGGATTTCGCGCGATCTTATGGTTTGAGGTCGCGACAACTTTGGCGCTTGTCATTGGATTATTTTTTGTAAATTGGCTTCGACCAGGTGACGGCCTGTCGGTTGGTCATGAAATAGATCCTGCTATTACAGCCGCGGCACAAAACAAAATGTCATTTGCGGGTTTTATCGAGCACTTACTCCCCCACAATTTTGGTGAGGCTGTCGTAAAAGGTGATGTCCTCCAGATCGTTTTGTTTTCGGTGATTTTTGGGATTGCGGTATTGCTAGCAGGTGAAAAAGGCCGACCGGTTTATCATTTTTGTGATGGCCTCAACCAAGTCATGTTTAAATTCACAGAACTCATTATGACTTTAGCTCCAATCGGAGTCGGAGCCGCAATGGCTGGCTCAATTGCTGAACATGGTTTAATGGTATTAGTCCCCATGGCTAAAATGGTGGGAACGCTATATCTTGCGCTGGTAGTATTTGTACTCATCGTTTTAGTTCCTGCGCTCATGTGGGCACGGGTTAAAATTTCGGCTTTTGTGCGCGAGTTGAGACCTCATATTGCTTTAGCGTTTGCGACGACTTCGAGCGAATCAGCTTATCCGGGTACTCTACAGTCGCTTGAACGTATGGGCGTATCAAATCGTATCGCAAGCTTTGTGTTACCGATGGGTTATAGCTTTAACTTAGACGGTTCAACCCTTTATCTTGCTATTGCGTCAGTGTTTATCGCCCAAGCCGCACATGTCGAACTTTCGATTCAAACCCAGATTGCCATGATGCTTATGCTGATGCTGACCACTAAGGGTGTCGCGGCCGTGCCTCGTGCTTCAATGGTCGTATTGTCTGCGACTTTAACAGCCTTTGGATTGCCGCTTGAAGGCGTGGTTTTGATTATGGGTGTCGACGAGTTTATGGATATGGCGCGCACTTCTGTTAACCTTCTTGGTAACAGTGTTGCTACAACTGTGGTGTCTCGCTGGGAGGGCGAAACTCTCAATCCCGAATTTCAAAAAAGCTAACTCCACACAAAACTAAGCTAGTGGTTTTCTAAAAAAACTTATGTGATGATTCAGGGATGGAAACTAACCTGAATTTAGCCCTTGTCGGCAGCTTGGTCACCGCTCTCTCAACAAGTCTCGGGGCACTTCCTGCTTTAGCTGCGCAAAAAGTTTCGCAAAGATCTCAAGATACACTTATGGGTTTTAGTGCGGGAATTATGCTTTCTGCCACCGCATTCTCGCTGATTATTCCAGCTCTGGGTTTAGCAGAACAAAAAATTCCGAGCTCACTTATTTCGGCAAGCCTTGTCGGCACTATGATCTTGTTTGGTGCGGTTATTTTACATTTGTGTAATCACTTTATTCCGCACGAACATTTTTTTACCGGTAAAGAAGGTGGCCCTTCGCCCCTGCATCTTAAGCGCATTTGGTTATTCGTATTTGCCATTACTCTACATAATTTTCCTGAGGGTCTTGCGGTAGGAACCGGTGTTGGAAGTGAAACTTGGGAAATCGGGATGCCTATTCTTGTGGGGATCGCACTTCAAGATTTACCAGAAGGTTTTGTGGTGGCGATGGCTCTGTTAAGTGTGGGCTATAAGCCTTGGCAGGCTTTAGGTGTTTCAATGCTGACCGGCGTCTTTGAGGCGCTCGCGGCCGTCATTGGTTATTTTGCTATGGTTCAGATGACCTGGTTACTTCCTTGGTCCTTGGCATTAGCGGGGGGCGCGATGCTTTATGTTGTGAGCGACGAGATGATTCCTGAAAGCCATAAAAAAGAAAATTCTAAATATGCGACTGCCGGATTAATGGTAGGATTCGTTCTGATGATGGTGCTCGACACTGCGCTTAGCTAACGGAGACTTGATGAAGAAGCTTTTGACCTATTTCTTTAACGGACTCCTACTCGTCATTCCTGTGGCCGCCACCTATTATGTTTTGGCTTTTAGTATTGTACAACTCGACGGACTCATCCCAGTCCCAGTGCCCGGGTTAGGAATCTTAATTGTTTTAAGCACCATCACGTTAATCGGTTACCTGGGACGGAATGTTTTAATTCAGCCCATCGTACGTTTCTTAGAAAAAATCATTCTGAGACTTCCGATCATAAGCGTTGTCTATAAATCGACGAGGGATTTTGCTGAAGCCTTCTTAGGTAACGAACGTAAATTCGAAAATCCCGTGCTTTATGATATGTCGGGACAGGGTGACTACCGCATTGCTTTTTTAACTCAAGAACACTTAGAGCAATTTGACCTTAAGGAGCACGTAGGAGTCTATGTGCCTCATTCGTATAACTTCTCGGGCAACTTCTATATTGTGCCACGCTCAAGAGTAAGCCCGCTTAAGATGACAACTTCAGAAGCTATGCGGCTTGCAGTCACCGGTGGCGTCGTGAATATCGACGCCATTCAAAAGTGACAAACTACTTCGGCTGAATACTTTTGGCATTGTGTGCAAAACGCATTTGCAGCAACTCTACCACTAAGGCGAATCCCATCGGTAAATAGATATAAGCTTTTGGTACATGCCCGCCAAA